>CAYVJJ010000085.1:0-9805 GCA_964451655.1 uncultured Mycobacteriaceae bacterium
CGCCGCGCCCGGCGCCCCTTGGCGGAGGATGATCGTAGGCGCGGCAGACTCGGCCGGTGAGAGCGTATGGACGGAGAGGCGAAGGTGACGACCCACGATCGCAAAGAGCAGATTCTGGACAGTTCCGCTCAATTGTTCGCGAACCGGGGCGTCTCACGGACGACGGTGCGCGAGATCGGTGAGGCCGCCGGAGTGTTCTCGGGCAGCCTCTACCACTACTTCAAATCGAAGGACGCCATCGTCGCGGAGCTCATGAGCGGATTCATGGCGGAGATCCAGTCACGGTTCGGCCAGGTCGAACAGCAGTCCGGAAGCCCGGTGGAAGTGATCGAGGGCCTCATCCGCGAAACGCTCGCCGTCATCGAGCAATTCCCCCACGAGACGGCCATCTACCAGCAGGACCGCGGGTACCTGCGGGACCACGGCCTGCTCGATGCCGTCGACGACGCATCACGCCGGGTGCGCCGGCACTGGCTCACCGCGATCCGGCAGGGCGTGGAGCAGGGGCAGTTCCGGGGCGACGTAGCGCCGGAGATCTTCTACCGCTCGGTCAGGGACACCCTCTGGTCCACGATGCACTGGCCGGACAGGCGCAACTACTCGCTCGACGAGTTCGCCTCCCTGATGGCCGCGTTGTTCCTGAGCGGATACTGCAGCGGCCGCGGGGAAACCGTTGCGTCAACGGCCGGCGAGGATGTCGGCGGTGTTGTCCACGAGCATTGACCGGATCGTCGCCGCGTCGACTCCGGCGGCCTCGAGTGCGGGGATCACCGATTCGTGGATGAAGGTGAAGTCCACCTCCGGTGCCGGCCGGCGGGCGAAGGAGTCCCAGTCGCCGATCACCCCGAAGTAGATCGCAAGGTCGTGCGAGAGCACCAGGCGGTCCGCGAAGCCGCGTTCGCATAACGCGGCGATCGTGGCGACCCGGTCCTGCAGGCTCCGGCTCACTGCGCAGTGGCCGAAACGGTCCATGCCCAGGTAGCACCCGCGCCGCAGCATGCGTTCGAGGTAGTCGATGTCCCCACTGTCCCCGCTGTGGCCCAGCACGATTCGGTGCGGTGCGACGCCACGCTCCTCGAAGAGGTCGAGGATCTCGGCCCCGTTGCGCACCGCCGGATGGTGGTGGCAGAAGACCGGCAGACCGTACCGGGCGGAGACGGTGCCGGCAGCGCGGAAGACCTTGCCCAGGATGTCGGTCACCCCGTCGTCGGCGCAGGCGACCTTCATCATCCCGGGGAGGATCCCCGTGTCCGCGATGCCGTCGGTGCACTCCACTTCCAGCAGATCGCGGATCTCGGCTTCGTCGCGCCACGCGAGGTAGACCTCGTCCTGGTAATAGAACCCGCTGGAGACGACGAAGTTCAGCCCGGTACGGCGGGCGACCTCGCGGATCAGGGCTACGTCGCGGCCCATGTTGACCGGGGTGCCGTCCACCACCGTCTGCACCCCGCAGGATCCGGCCCGCGAGAATTGTCCGGCAGCACGGTCGATGACGACGTCGCGGTCGAAGAACCGGTCTCCGAAGGCATGACGCATCGACCAGTCCGCGGTGGTGATGTGTTCGTGGATGAGTGTCTGTCCCAGGTCTGCCCGCCTGATGGGCCCCAGCACTCCGTTGACGTCCATGCGCATGCCTTTCCTTCGTCGGGCGCCGGCTCGGCGCCGGAGTCGACGGTCAGCGTCAGCGGAATTGAGTGAGGAGTTCCGCATCCGCCCGATGACTGTTATCGTGATCATAAATCAAGCGCTTGCTCAATAGTGACGTATGCGGTGCCGGTCAGGCGGGACGGTCACTGATCGACCGCGGGGAAGCCGATCGGAAGTTGAATGAGGGAGCAATGGTCACACGGATGAAACGAGGCCCCCGGCGGCTGAGCGTCGCGGTTGCGGCGCTCGCCCTGCTGGCGGCGGGATGTGCGGACTCCGACGGCGGCGCAGGTGAGGAGGGGAGCATCGCGGCCAGTGAGTTCGGGGAACTCAAGGACGGGATGGTGAACATCACCCCCGCATCGGGCGAACCTGTGGACGGAGGCACCGTCGAGTTCGCCGCGTACTCCGAGCCACGGTCGCTCGACCCCGCGAAGACGATCGCAGCGATCACCACCGGCGGGGCCGAGATGCTCAACATCTACGACTCGCTCATGCGCTACGACGCGGCCGCCGACGAGATCGTCCCGCAGATGGCGGAGGGGCTCGAACACAACGAGGACTACACGAGGTGGACGCTCACGCTGCGCGACGGCGTGGCGTTCTCGGACGGGTCCCCCGTCGACGCTGCGGCGGTGAAGGCGAGTCAAAAGCGCTACTCCGCCGCGTCGGCTCCGGAGGCGGCGATCTGGAACGCCAATGTCGTCGACATCGCGACCCCCGACGACGCCACGGTCGTCTACACCCTCGACAAGACGTGGCCGGAGTTCTCGTTCCTGCTCACCTCCGGGCCGGGGATGATCGTCGCGCCCTCCGCGGGGCCGGTCGGTGACGGATTCACACCGATCGGAGCAGGCCCGTTCACGCTCGACGACTGGAACCAGGGGAACTCCCTGAAGCTCGCTGCGCGCCCGGACTATTGGGACGGTGCCCCGCACCTGGATTCCGTGGAGTTCGTGTACATGCCCACGATGCAGGTCTCGATGGAGACGATGTTCAACGGTGGCGTGGACATGGTCTTCGTCCGCGAACCGGACGACGTCAACGCGCTTCTGCAACGCGATACACCCGGCTATGTGAACATGACGGCGGCGTCGAACGCCGCCCTCATCAACGCGGCTCCGGGGCGTGCGGGCGCGGATCCGCGGGTGCGGAAGGCCATGCAGCTCGCGATCGATCCGGCGGTGCTGAGCCGGCGGGCGTACGGGGATCCCGCGTTCGGGGAAAGCACGTTGTTCCCCGCGTACTCGCGCTGGAATACCGATGTCGTTGCGCCACAGACTGATCCTGAGAAGGCTCGCGAACTGGTCGCCGCCGCGAAGGCGGACGGTTTCGACGGAGAGATCGTGTCGATCAACGCGCCGGACCAGGCGCGGCAGCAGCAGGCCATGGCGATCGAGGCGCAGCTGGAGGCCGTCGGATTCGATGTGGACACCAAGATCATGCCCACCATCGGCGATCAGATCCGCGTCATCGCGTCCGAACAGGACTACGACCTCGGCGCCTGGGGCATGAGCCTCCGCGAGCCCGACCCCTTCCCCAAAATGTTCGAGATCCTGCACAGCGACGGCAAGCAGACCTACGGGATGCACACCGGCCCGGAAATGGACGCGCTGATCGAGCAATTCCAGGTGGCCACTGACCATGACGACCAGATGCGGATCATGGCGGACATCCAGAAGCAGGTCAACGAGGACGTGCCGTTCCTGACCTTCGGCTACTACGCGGAGTACGTCGGCTGGCAGACGAACGTGCACGGGATCGAGGGCACGTCGAACTCGATGGTGTCGTTCGCCGACGCGTGGAAGTCGTGATCGATGGGGGAGACCGGATTGGACGGTGACAAGGGGATCGGGCTTCCGCCGATCCGCGAGGAGGATGTCCGCGGGGTGCGGTTGCCGGTGTTCGCCGACCGTGACCGTTCGCTGGTCGACATGCTGGAGCGTTCCCGCTCGTATGCGGACCGCACCTACCTCGTCTGCGGAGCGCGTCGCATCGGCTTCGGCGAGCACTACCGGCAGGTCGCGGCGCTGGCCGCCGAGCTGCGGGACGCGTACGGCGTGGGGCCGGGTGACAGGGTGGGCATCCTCGGTGCGAACAGCATCGAGTGGGTGGTCACCTTCTGGGCGAGCGTGTCGCTGGGCGGCATCGCCGTGGCGATGAACTCGCACTGGGCCGCGGACGAAATCGCCTACAGCTGCGACCATGTGCGTCCGACCGTGATCGTGGCCGACGATCCCTGCAGGGCCCGGATCGAGGAGGCGGCGGCGCGCGTTCCCGTGCTGCGGATGGAATCGAACGTCGATCGCATCGGTGCGGGCGTGGATGCTCAGCGATGTCCGGCCGTCCGCCTCGACGAGGACGCGCCGGCCGTCATCATCTACACCTCGGGCACGACCGGCCGCCCCAAGGGAGCGGTGCATTCGCATCGGAACGTCATCGCGGCGCGCGACTTCTACCGGTACAACGATGCGGTCGCCGCGGCTGCGGGCGCGCCCCGGTACGAACGCCGGTACCTCATGACGGGACCGCTGTTCCACATCGCCGCGCTGCACAACATCGCCGTGCCCCGGCTCGCCAACGGAGAGACGGCGGTGATGTCGACCGGCCGGTTCGACGCGGATCAAGTCCTCGAGCTGATCGCGCGTGAGCGGGTCACCCACTGGACCGGTGTCCCCACGATGGCGCACCGGGTCCTCGAGGACGGCAACAGCGGCGGGCATGATCTGTCGTCGTTGCGATCGTTCTCGCTCGGCGCCGCACCGACGGCGCCGGCCATGCGTACGGCGCTCCGGGAGATGCTTCCGCAGGCGACGGCGGCGATGGTCGCCACCTACGGGCAGACGGAGTGCTCCACCGCGGCCACCGTCGCGACGCCCGCCCGGGTGGCGGCCGATCCGCACTCGGTCGGCCGCGCAGCGGTGAACACGCAGGTGCGCGTGTGCGACGACGACGGCGTGCCGGTGCCGGACGGTGTGGAGGGCGAGGTGTGCGTGCGGGGGGCGACCGTGATGCTCGGCTATTGGGAGAACCCGGAGGCGACGGCCCGGGCCATCGACGAGCACGGATGGCTGCACACCGGGGACATCGGCGTGCTGCGCGGGGGCGAGCTGGAGATCAACTCGCGCAGGACCGATCTGATCATCCGCGGCGGCGAGAACGTGTATCCGGTGGAGGTCGAGAACGCGATACAGACCCACCCCGCTGTGGACGAGTCGATCGTCTTCGGCCGTCCCAGCGCCGAGTTCGGACAAGAGGTGGCGGCCGTGGTCGTCGTGCGGGACCGGGACGGCACGGACGCGGCGGAATTGCGCCGTCATCTGAGCGGCCGGCTCGCCGGCTACAAGGTGCCGTCGTCCTGGACAGTGACAACCGATCCCCTTCCGCGCAACGCGACGGGGAAGGTGGTGCGCAGCCGGTTCGGCCAGGGACCGTTCTGCGCGTGACGACGTCGAGGGCCGTGAGAGGTGGAGTGTGGCGAATCGCGAGGACTGGGGACCGCTGCTCCGTGACCTCCAGCGGCGACGCACCGCCGGCCGGTCCATGGGCGGGGAGGAGAAACTACGGCGGCACCGCGCCGCCGGACGGGTGGACGCGCGCGCACGGATCGCCCGGCTGCTCGACCCCGGCACGTTCGCCGAAATCGGTGTGCTCACCGGTGGCGAAGCGATGCCCGCCGACGCGTTCGTCGCAGGTTCGGGACTGATCGACAGGCGGCCGGTCTTCGTCGGCGCCGAGGACTTCTCGGTGGCGGGCGGGTCCATCGGCACGGCTGCGGCCACCAAACGGGCGCGCATCGCGGCGCTCGCCCGGCAGGAATCGGCGCCGCTGGTGCTCATGCTCGAAGGCGCCGGGCACCGGGCCGTCAACATGCTCGAGGCGCAGCGGCCCGCCCCCAACGACCTGCAGCTGCTCGCCGACCTGGCGGGCGAGGTGCCCATCGTCACCATCGTCACGGGCCCCTCCGCGGGGCACGGGGCGCTGGCCGCCCCGCTGTCCGACTTCGTCGTCATGGTCGACGGGCTCGCCTCGCTGTTCACCGCCGGGCCGCCCCTGGTGCGGGCGGCCACTGGAGAACAGGTGACCAAGGAGGACCTGGGCGGACCGCAGGTGCACGCGGTGGCCAGCGGCGTCGCGCACAACGTCGCGGCCGACGTGGACGAGGCGCTGCGCCTGGCCCGTCGGTACCTGTCCTACTTCCCGTCCAGTGCGGGACAGGCGCCTCCGGCCGTGGACAGCGGCGACGGGGAGCGGATGGTCGAGGCCCTGCTGGACCTGATCCCGCCCGATCCGCGCCGGCCCTATGACATGGCCGCCGTGCTGCGCGAACTGGTGGATGACGGTTCGCTGCTGGAAGTGCAGCCGGACTACGGTGCGTCGATCATCACCGCGCTGGCGCGGCTGGGCGGTCACGCCGTCGCGGTCGTTGCGAACCAGCCCGCCGTGCTCGCGGGTTCGATCGACACCGCCGCCGCCGACAAGGCCGCGCGCTTCATCGACACGACCTCCACCTTCGGCCTGCCGCTGATCCAGCTGGCCGACAACCCGGGTGTCCTCTCCGGCAGCGCCTCCGAACGTGCCGGCGTCCTGCGGGCCGCGGCGCGCATGTTCGCGGCGCAACGGCGGGCGCGCGTGCGCAAGTTCCATGTGACGGTCAGGAAGGCGTTCGGATTCGGCAGTTCCGTGATGGGCCAGAACGCGTTCGACGGGCAGACGGTGTCCCTGGCGTTTCCGGGGGCGACGCTCGGCGGGATACCGGCCGCAGTCGGAGGCGCGACCGCGAAGGCCGACGAGACCACGCGCCGTGCATTGGTGGAGCACGAGGACTCCGGGCCGTGGAGTCTCGCGCGGACCGCGACGTACGACGACGTCATCGATCCGCGGGAACTGCGCAACGCGCTGCTCACCCGATTGGACCGGTCTCCGCCCCGCGCACCGGCGGATCCGCAGACGCGGACGCATCGACAGAAAGGCTGAACAACGGAAATGAAGACCCTGATCATCGGCGGTACCGGCATGATCGGCACGCACATCGCCGCGCACCTGCGTGCGCAAGGGCAGGACGTCACGGTGGCGGGCCGGACCGCGCCGGCGGCGGGCACGTCGGCAGCCGGATACCCCGTCCTCCTCGGGGACTACACCGCCGGCGGGTTCACCGCCGAACAGCTCGCCCCCTTCGATGCCGTGGTCTTCGCCGCGGGCAACGACATCCGGCACATTCCCCGCGGGGCGGATCCGGACGAGTTCTGGGAGGCCACGCAGATCGGCGGTGTGCCGCGGTTCGCGGCGCTGGCGAAGAAGGCCGGAGTGCGCCGATTCGTGCAGATCGGCAGCTACTACCACCAGGTTCTGCCGGGGCTGGTGCAGACGAACGACTATGTGCGCGCACGTGCGCTGGCCGACGAGCGGGCGCGTGCACTCGCGGATGCGGACTTCGCGGCGATGACCCTGAACCCGCCGTCGATCCTCGGGGTCGTCCCGGGCGCCCCGATGAAGCGGATCGCCCGGTTCCTGCGCTGGGCGGACGGGGGGATGCCCGACGTGCCGAACTTCGCCCCGACGGGCGGCACCAACTACATGTCCGTCCGGTCCCTCGCGGAATCGGTCGACGGCGCGCTCCGCAACGGGGAGGCCGGCAAGGCCTACCTGGTGGGCGACGCCAACCTGACGTTCCGTGAGTACTTCCAGATGATCTTCGATGCGGCGGGGTCCCGGATCCGGCTCGACGAGCGCGACGAGGAACAGCCGATGTTCCCGGACGCCTTCATCGTGCAGGGCCGGGGCAACGTCATCTCCTACGAGACCGACCCCGATGAGACGGCCGCGCTCGGCTACACGCAGGGCGACGCCGAGCGGGCCGTCACCGAGATGGTGGCGCAGACCCGGGAGGGCGCATGACGGCGGACGCGGACGCCGGGACGGGTCGGGCGGTGACCGGTCCTCTGCTCGCGGGGAAACGGGCGCTGGTCACCGGCGGAGCGAAAGGCATCGGGGCCGCGATCGCGCGGTTGTTCGCCGCGCACGGGGCGGACGTGGTGGTCGTCGACACCGACGGCGCGGCCGGGGAGGAACTGGCCGCCGCCGAGCCGGCGATCACCGCGGTCACCGGCGACGTGACCGATCCGCAGACGGCGTCCGGGTTGGTGGTGCACCGCCCCGACGTGCTGGTCAACAATGTCGGTGACTTCGTACGGCCGCCCGTCGCGTTCGCGGACGCGCCGGCCGCGGAGTGGCAGCACCTGGCCGCCGTCAACCTCGACCACGCGATGCACGTGACGCACGCGGTGCTGCCGGGCATGATCGAGCGCGGCGCCGGCGGCTCCATCATCAACATCACCACGGTGGAAGCCCACCGCGGGATCCCCGGCCACGTCGCCTACTCGGCGTACAAGGCGGCGCTGCGCCACTTCACGCGCAGTCTTGCGCTGGAGGTGGGCCGCGACGGCATCCGCGTGAACGCCGTGGCGCCCGACCTGATCGAGACCCCGCAGGTGCCGTACGCGCGGATCGTGGCGCCGGGGGATGAAGGCAAATGGCCGCGGTGGGCGCCGCTCGGCGGGCCGGGGGAACCGGAGGACGCCGCGGGGCCCGTCCTGTTCCTCGCGTCCGACCTGGCGCGGTACGTCACCGGCACCACGGTCCACGTCGACGGCGGCAGCCACGCGGCCGGCGGCTGGGCGGCACGCGACGACGGGACGTGGACGAACAGACCCATGGACCCGTGACACCGGCGCCGGGGCACGCCGGAATGAAACCGGCGACGATCGCGTTGGCCTGGTTGATGGCGGCGTCCGCGGACGGCGCCATCGATGCCGGCGGATCGATGCGATGGTGCCCAGGGCGGCCCGGAGGTGGTACTGCGTGGACGAGCGGGTCGGGCGCGACGAGCGGTCCGCGGCAGCCGCGACCCCGACCAGCGGCGGCCCCCCGTCGGAGTCCGTCCCCGACCCGGTCCGCTGGCGCATCCTGGCCGTGCTGCTCGGCGCCATCTTCACCTCGCTGATCAGCGTCAGCATCGTCAACGTGGCACTGCCGTCGATCCAGACGGGCCTGGGCGCCAGCCAGTCCGATCTGCAATGGGTGCTCTCCGGATACGCGCTGACCTTCGGCATCGTGCTGGTGGCGGCGGGGCGCGCAGGTGACCTGATGGGCCGCGGCGGCATCTTCATCGTCGGCGTCGCACTGTTCACGGCGTCCTCGGTGGCGGCGGGGCTGGCGCCCAACGCCGACGCGCTCAACGGCGCGCGTTTCCTGCAGGGCGTGGGCTCCGGCCTGATCAACCCGCAGGGCATCGGCATGATCCAGCAGTACTTCCGCGGCCCCGAGCGGGGGCGCGCGTTCGGCTACTTCGGCAGCACCGTCGGCGTGGCGGTGGGCATCGGGCCGGTCCTGGGCGGGCTGCTCATCGGGCTCGGCGGCGACGACCTCGGCTGGCGGCTGACGTTCCTGGTCAACGTGCCCGTGGGCCTGCTCACCATCGGGCTGGCGCTGCTGTGGTTCCCGCGCCCGCTGTTCCGCCGGATCCGCGATTCGGCCACCGGTCTGCCCGTGGGCCTGCGCAGGACGATCCGCACGCTCGACCCGGTCGGCGCGACGCTGCTGGGCCTCGCCGTGCTGGCGGTGCTGTGGCCGTTCGTCGAATCGGGCGCCTCCACCGCCACCTGGGCGCTGATCCCGGTGGGCCTGGCGCTGGTGTGGGTGTGGGTGCTGTGGGAGCGCCGTTACGCGCGCCGCGGCCACAGTCCCATGGTGGACCTGGGCATCTTCTCCACGCGCAGCTTCTCGCACGGCAGCATCCTGGTGACTCTGTACTTCATGGGCATGACCAGCGTGTGGGTGCTCGTCGCCCTGTACATGCAGGACGGCGCGGGCCACAGCGCGCTGGAAGCGGGGCTCGTCGTGATGCCGGCGGCCCTGATCTCGTCGTTCTCCGCGGACTGGGCGGGCAAGCGCGTGACCCGCTACGGCCGCAAGGTGGTCATCGGCGGGCTGCTGTTCGCGCTGGCGGGGCTGGCGCTGAGCACGCTCGTCGTCCTGGCGCACCAGTGGTGGGGCCTGAGCGAATGGTGGCTGATGGCCTCGCTGCTGCTCATCGGGGTCGGGCAGGGCTCGGTGATCAGCCCCAACCAGGCGCTCACGCTGGCCGACGTGCCGCTGA
>CAYVJJ010000086.1:0-9637 GCA_964451655.1 uncultured Mycobacteriaceae bacterium
TCATCAACATCGGCGGCTACTTCGTGGCGTTCATGAGCGGCAACACGACCCTCGCCGGGGTGTCCCTGGCGGAGGGGCGCTTCCACGACTTCGGCCTGGCCGCGGGGCTGGTGGCCGCGTTCGTGGCCGGGGTGATCGGAGGGACGCTCCTGGGGCGGCGCGTGCGGATCAGCAGGCTGACCCGCCGGCGCCGCATGTCCGCGGTGATGACGGCGGTGACCGTGGTGCTGCTCGCCGCGGCGGCCTCGGGGAGCTGGGAGACCACCGCCTTCGCCGCGCCCCCGCTGCTCGCAATGGCGATGGGGGTGGAGAACGCGGTGTTCGAGAGGGACGGTGAAGTCACCATAGGCCTCACATACATGACCGGCACGCTGGTGAAACTGGGCCAGAGCATCGCGGGGCTCATCGTCGGCGAGTCCGCGCCGCTGTGGCGCCGGTACCTGATCCTGTGGGTCGGACTGACGCTGGGGACCGTCATCGGTGCGGTCGCCTACACCACTCTGGGGCCTGCGGCATTGTGGCTGACGGTCGCCGCCGCAGCGGCGGCCGCGGCGGCGCTCTGGGGAGTGCCGATGGGGCGGTTGCGGTAGGAGCGCGGATCCGTTCCTGAGCAGTTGATCACATTCGGCCACGATCCTGTGTTTTGACGGCCGGAAACTGCCGTCAGAACACAGGATCGTGGCGATTGTGTTCCACGGGAAGCACCTCGGCGCCCGGGCGTCTATTCGGCGGGCGCCGGATCGGCCTCGATCAGACGCGGGTTCGGCAGTTTCGCGGAGTGACCGTCGCCGGAGGAGCGGCCGCGCACGCGCCGTCCGACCCAGGGAAGCACGTGGCGTCGGGTCCACTCGGCCTCCGTCACGAAGGAGGTGCGCGGCGGCGGGCCGGCCGGCGGGGGAGCCCAGTCCTCCGTCACGGGCAGCCCGAACGACGCCGCGGCCGCCTGGGCGAGCCGCTCGTGGCCGAGCGGCGAGAGGTGCAGCCGATCATCGGCCCAACCGCGCGGATCCTCGAATACGGTGCCGGCGGTCTCGGTGACGGGCAGCACGCTGTAGTGCTCCGCGAGGTAGCGGTAGATCGCGTTGAGCTCGAGCCGGCGACGCGCGAGCAGCCGCCCCACCGGGGATACGCGTGAGACATCCGGGATCGGCACGAACACGATCGGAGTTCCGCTGAAAGGCTCCACCAGCCGCACCAGCGTGTCCTGCAATGCCGCGAAGTCCACACGGGGCCGCAGGAGGTCGTTCATGCCGGCGCTGACCGTGAGCAGATCAGGACCGAGTGCGTGGGCGGGGGCCGTCTGCGTGTCGACGATCTGCGCCGACTTCAGGCCGCGCACGGCCAGGTTGGCGTACTCGATACAGCCGTGGTGCGCGGCGAGGAGCCCGGCCAGCCGGTCGGTCCACCCACGCGGGGAACCGTCCGGCCAGGGGGTGTCGCCGACCCCCTCGGACAGGCTGTCTCCGATGGCGACGTAGCGCAGCGGCACTGTCGACTCCTTGCGGATAGGTGTTCGCTGTTCGGGTGAGCGGATCGGACTCAGGTTACGCTGTCCAGCACCCGGCGGCCGGCCTCCTCGGCGGCGGCGTGCCCCACTCGCAGGAACACGGCGGGCCGGCCCAGTGGCGCGGGCACCGTCACGTCGGAGTCGCCGCGGTGGTGGTGCCCGGACCACACGTGCACCCAGTCTCCCGGCGGCAGCGTCGCTGTCCTGGCGGTGCGCCCCGGTTCCATGGTGGGCGCGACGAGGATGCCGTCGCCGAAGAGGAACTGGTCGTCGCGCCCGGCAGCGCGGGAGCCGGGATAGTGGATCCACGCGTGCCGCAGAGCAGGCAGGCCCGTGGCGGCCGCCTCGCCGACGACGCGCGCACGGTAGTCGGCCAGCGCGGCGAAGATCCGTGTCTGCTCCGCGAACGCCGCAGCCGTGTCCGTGTCGTAGGCCTGGGCATTGCGGTCCGGCTGGTTGCCCTCGTGCGTACGCAGTACCGGCCCCCAGACGCTGAGCTCGGTCCAGCGCAGCAGCAGCTCGCGGTCGCGCCGGACACCCACGACCGGCTGGGAGAGCCCCGTATAGCCGCCGGTGTCGCTGTGGGTGAGAGTCATTCCGGAGACCCCGCCCGCCAGCATCCCGAGCAGCGCGCTCGCCATGCCGTCGTGCGCGTCCCAGGTCACCAGCTGGTCCCCGGCCCAGAACAGTGGGGTGTGTGCGGCGGACCCGCGCCCCGCGGAACGGTGGAACACCAGTGCACCGGGCTTGCCGGCGGCAACGCGGGCCTCGTCGTTGAGCTCGGCCCAGGCCGTCGGCCAGCGGTTGTGCCACTGCGCCGGGGAACCGGTGTGCAGCACCGCGTCGAAGGGCAGCCCCTCGCCGAAGTCGGCCATCCACCCGTCCGCGCCGGCGCCCGCCACCTCGTCCACCAGCACCTGCGAGAACCAGGCGCGGGCGTCCGGATTCGTCAGGTCGACGAGCGCGGCGTCGAACCCGCCCTGGTCCAGCAGGTAGGGTCCGCCGTTCGGATGCGCCACGAGGTAGCCGTGCGCTGCGGCCTCCGCGAACAGGTTGCGCCGCGTCCCGCCGGGTTTGCCCGACGCATCGGTCAGGAAGACGTTGACGTAGGTGAGGACCCGGATGCCACGCCTCCGCAGCCGGGCCACGAACTCCTCCCACCCCGGGTACCGGTCGCGGTCGAGCACCCAGTTCCACCACAGTCGCTCGCCGAAATCCGTGGTGCGCTGCCCGCACCAGTCCTGCAGCCACACCGCGCTGATCGCGGCGCCCGCCTGCTCGAGCGCGGCCAGCTTCGCGGTGACCGTCCCGGTGCCGCCCTGGAGCCCGATGACCGCACCCTCGCCGGACCACGCGGGCAGCGTCCGCATCCGCCCGGTATCGGCGGTGTGGGCGGCGAGCAGGTCTACGGGGGAGCCCGCCGTGTAGAGGGCGGCGGGGCAGTGGGGCGACCAGACGGTGAGGTCGATCCTGTCGGGGGCGCGGAAGTCGAACGCGGACACGTCGTCGGTGTCGAGGGCGATCGCGGTCAGGTCATCGGCCGTGACGAACGGCAGCGGGGCGTAGGTGGTCTCGGGCGAACCGCCGCCGCCCTGGGTCGCCTCCGCGAGCGCGGTGAGCGGCTCCAGCCCGCGGCCCACGCCCTGCTCGCGGGTGACGATGGGGACGCGGCGGCCGGAGAGGTCGAATCCGGCGAACTGTTCACCGCCGCCGTGCACCGCGCCGCCGGTCCGTGCAGCTCGCAGCATCGTCAGGTCGGCCCCGGGGACGTGAGCGGCGATGCGCAGTCCGTGGGGCCCGGGCTCGATGTCGACCGTGAACCGGCGGGTGGAGGGCGGACCGATGGACAGGCTGGAGCGCACCCCGTCGGGGAGGGCGTCGGTGTTCACGGGCGGGGCGAGCGTGCCGGTGAGGCGGACCCGCCCCCCGTCCAGCCGAGCGCTGTCGACGCTCTGGTCCAGCTGGAGCGTGGTGATGACGGGCGTGGACGAGAAATTGCCCGTGTTCTCCTCCCATACCTGGTGCCCGTTCGCGGCGGCGAGGAAGGCGCCGTCGGGCGAGGCGAACACCGCGCGGTCGCCGTGGTGGATCCGCACGGAACCGGGGCCCAGGATCACGCGGAAGGAGCCTGCGTCGAGGGACCCGTGCGTCGCCGGGGCCACCGTCAACCGGCCGAGGGGCGGCTGGGGCGGCGGGGCGTAGCGCAGGAACGGCACCCCCGCACCGGCCCGCCCGGGCACGGCCGCGAGCGCCGTGGTGGCGGCGGCGGTGATGAGGAAGGTGCGGCGCGACAGCCCGGCGGGCGCCTGCGGCCGCCTCGGTCCCATATCCACGCTCCGTCGGTCACGGGCGCCCGCACGGATCATTCGCCACGGGTCACCGGGGCGCCTCGGCGTCACGATAGCCGGACGGCGGCGCGTGCGGGCCGGATCGGGCCGGGCGGCACAATACGGACCGGCGGACGGCGTGCCGGTCACCCGGCGCGGAGCGGCGACGACGATCGGAGAGGCATGGGGACCACCGAAGACACCGTGCAGGGCGTGGACGTTCCGGCCCGCACCGGCACCGCGCGCTGGGCGAAGGCGATCACGGATACCGGCGCGCCGTGGGTGCTCAACGCGGTGGTGCCGGTCCTGATCGGGGCCGCGCTGGGGGCGCCGTGGTGGGGCGCGTTCGTGTCGCTGGTGGCGGGGGTGCTGCCGATCGTCATGATCGTGGCGCTGATGGTGCGCCGGCGGGTCGGGGATGTGCACGTCACCGACCGCTCGGAGCGCACCGGGGTGATCGCGGGCATCGTCGCCTTCGTGCTGGTCGGGCTTGTCGTCGAGCTGGCGGCCTCCGCGCCCGCGTGGTCCGTGGCGGTCACGGCGGCGGGACTGGTCACGATCCTCGTCGTGGGCGCGGTGACGGTGCTCGGCCGCTGGAAGGTGAGCGTGCACACGGCGGTCGCCGCGGGCTGGGTGGTGCTGGCGGCGATGCTCGTGACCCCGTGGGCGCTCGTGACGGCGCCGCTGGTCGCGGTGATCGGCTGGTCGCGGGTGGTCCTGCGGGACCACACGACCGCGCAGGTGCTGGTGGGGACGGGGCTGGGCGCCATGATGGCGGCCGTCGCGGCCGTGTGGACCTGAGCGGAGGGACGGGAGCGGGCGCCGGCACGGGCCCGGCTGCGGTGCATCGGGGGATCGTGCCATCCGCCGGTGCGGAGGCCTGCGGCGATGAATCCGCCGGCGCGGTCCGGTCTGCATTAACGGACCGTTCGGAATTAACGGACCGTTCGGACGAGGCGGAAGGAACGACCATGACGGAACCGCAGGCGACGGCGCCCACGACGTTGGGCGCGATCAGCATCGTGATGTTCACAGTGGCGGACCAGGACGTGGCGCTCGAGTTCTACACGCGGAAGCTGGGCTTCGAGGTGCGCAGCGATGCGCGTTTCGGCGGCGGGGGCGAGATGCGCTGGCTCACGGTGGCCCCGCCCGGTTCGGCGACGGAGCTGTCGCTGAATCCGCCGATGGGCGGACGCCCGGGCGGGGGCACGATCGGCGTGGAGTCGTCCGATGCGGCGGCCGAGCACGCGCGGCTGTGCGCCGACGGCGGTGTCGACGTCGACCCGGAGCTGATGCGGACTCCGGGCGCGCCGCTGCTGTTCATGCTGCGCGATCCCGACGGCAACGCGATCACGGTGGTGGAGCGGGCGCAGTGACCCGCGTCGACCGCGCCCGCACAGCGGCGGGAGCCTGCGCGCGGGTCGGTCATTCCGTCCGGTGCGCTCGCAGCACCGCGTCGTAGACGGTGGCGCCGGGCCGGCCGTGCCCGCCCTCGGTGCGGGTGCGCACGGCGCACGTGTCGACGGTCCACCCGTCCGGTAGCGCTGCTGCGGCCTCCTCGGCGGTCCAGCCGATGTCGGTCAGGTCCGGCCGGTGCACGCCGGATTCGGCGTCCTTCGGGTGGTGCCCGACGATGAGCAGCGTCCCGCCCGGGGCCACCGCGTCCGCGAGCCGGGAGAACAGGTCCGCGCGCCGTCCGGCGGGCAGGTGCAGGTAGGACGCGGTGACCAGGTCGTAGCTGCCCGGTACCGGCTCACGGGTCAGGTCCCGGTGCAGCCACTCGACGTCCAGCCCGCGCCGCGCGGCGGTGCGCTCACCGCGTTCGAGCGCCACCGGGGACAGGTCCGCGGCCGTGACCTTCCAGCCGCGCCCGGCCAGCCACAAGGCGTCCCCGCCTTCACCGGCGCCGGCGTCGAAAGCGCTGCCGGGCTCCAGGTCCGCCAGTTCCTCGACCACGACGGTGTTCGGGTCGCCGCTCCACAGGCGGTCGTCCTGGACGTGATCGCCGGGCCTGTGCCGGTCGACGGCGCCGTGCGCGTGAGCGGCCCGCCCGCGGTAACGCTCGTCCCATGCCGCCTGGCCGTACCGGTACTCGTAGACCGCAGCGTCGGCGTCCTCGGTGGCCAGGTCGGCGTTGATCATGGCCCCCGCCATGAGTCCGGCTGCGGCGGAGGCGATCACCTGTGCGGACGGATCGGTGATGTTGCCCGCGGCGTACACCCCGGGGGTGTCGGTACTGCCGCCGGCGCCGACCTCGATGACTGTGCCCATCAGCGTGTCCCCGGCACGGAAGTCACGCGGGTGCAGACCCAGGGGGGCCAGCAGTTCCGCCCGTGCGTGGGTGACGGGGGCGACGACCAGCGCATCGAGCTCCACCGCGGTGCCGTCGGCCAGGCGCACGCCGGTCAGCCCGTGCGGACCGGACTCGACCGCGGACACCGGCCCCTCGATGACGGGGACGCCGAGCGCGGCGAACCGTTCGGACTGCGCCTCGTCGAACCCGGGCCCGTCGTGCCGGATCACGGTGACGTGCGTGCTGAGCCCGCGGAACAGCAGCGCCTGGTGCGCGGCCATCGGCCCCGTCGCCACGACGCCGATCCTCCGGTCGCGCACCTCCCATCCGTGGCAGTACGGGCAGTGCAGCACCCCGGAGCCCCACTGCTCGGCGAGACCGGGAATGTCGGGCAGCACGTCGCGGGAGCCGGTGGCCGCGAGCAGGCGGCGTGCGATGACCGTCGCGACGGAGCCGCCGTCGTCGTAGGTGACCCGGAACGACCCCCCGTCGCGGGCGAGCCCGGTCACACGCGCGGAGACGACCCGGCCGCCGTAGCCTTCGACGTCCGCGCGGCCCGCTGCAGTGAGTTCGGCGGGCGGGGTGCCGTCGCGCGTGAGGTAGTTGTGGACGTGCCCGGCGGGGGCGTTGCGCGGGTCGCCCGCGTCGAATACCAGCACGGTGCGCCGTGAGCGTGCGAGGGCGAGCGCGCCGCTGAGTCCGGCTGCGCCCCCGCCGAGCACCGCCACGTCGACGATCCCGTCGGGGCGATCAGCGTGGACGCCGTCACTGCGGTGCGGGGAGGATTCCTCATGTGATGCGGTCATGGCTCCAGCCTCCGCCTCCGCCCCTCTATTTGACAAAATACGTTGCCGAAACGGCAAAATAATGGCATGACCGGAGACGCAGGCCCGGACGACGGGGATATCGCGGCGGCGCTCGAGCGGGTCGGGCCGCGGCTGCGGGCGGTGCGGGAGCGGCGCGCGGCGACGCTGTCGGACGTGTCCGCGGCCAGCGGCGTCTCGGTGAGCACGCTGTCCCGGCTGGAATCGGGCAGTCGCAAGCCCACATTGGAGCTGCTCCTGCGGCTGGCGCGCGCCCACGACGTGCCGCTGGAGGAGCTGATCAGCGGTCCGGCCACCGAGGACCCCCGCGTGCAGGGGCAGCCGGTGCGCAGCGGCGCCCGCACTTTCCTGCCGCTCACGCGCCGCCCGGGCGGGGTGCAGGCGTTCAAGTTGATCATCGGCCCGGAGGACGCGCCGGGCGACCAGCGCAGCCACGAGGGCTACGAGTGGATGTACGTGCTCAACGGGCGCCTGCGGCTGTTGTTGGGCGAGCTGGACCTGGTGATGGGCGCCGGTGAGGCTGCGGAGTTCGACACGCATACCCCGCACTGGTTCGGCAGCGCCGGGGACCGGCCGGTGGAGCTGCTCGTGCTGTTCGGGCCGCAGGGGGAGCGGATGCATGTGCGGGCGCGTCCGCGCAGCGGCGGCGGTTCCTGACGCCGGCCTCAGCCCGCGGCCACGGGTCCCAGGAGGGTGCGGGTGAGCAGTTCCCTCAGCTCCTCGTAGTGCCGCTCGGCCGCCTGCTCGTCGTACATCGAGGTGTCCGCCATCGCGTACCCGTGCGGCGCCCCCTCGTAGACCGCCGAGGAGTGGGGAACGCCTGCGCGCGTGAACGCCTCGTCCACGGCGGCGATCGCCCCGGGCGGCATCGAACCGTCGTTGTCGGCGTAGCGCGCCAGCACCTCGGCGCGGACCTCGGGAATGCGCAGGTGGGGGCTGTCCTCCGCATCGGTGACCAGCCCGCCGGTGTGGAACATCCCGACGGCCGCCACCTGGTCCGGATACTGCGCCGCCGCCCGCAACGCGAGCCGCCCTCCCATGCAATAGCCGATCGCGGCCCAGCGCGCGCCGTCCGGCGCTGCGAGCTTCCGCAGCGTCTGCGCGTAGGCGGCCAGATCACGGTCGGACTGCTCGGCCGTGTGGCCCTGCATCAGCGGACGCAGGCCGGCGATGAACTCCTCGCGCGCCCCGGGACGGCGCAGATCGACCCGAGGTGCCAGCTCGTCGGCGGTCCCGTTGCGGTAGAACACATGCGGGACCAGCACGGTGAAGCCCCACGACGCGATGCGATCGGCCATCTGCGCTGTCTGCGGGCGCAGGCCGAAGGCGTCGACGTAGAACAGCACACCGGGCGCGGGCGCACCGGACTCCGGCCGCGTCACGTACGCCCCGGCGACCCCGTCCTCGGTCGCGATCTCGATCCTGCTGCCGCTCATCCCTGCTCCTCACGCTCTCGGCGGTGCTGACAATGCTCCTCCCTCCTCTGTACCCGTTACCTCGGCGTGCGGGCGGGTGGGATCGCCCCGGCAGGCCCGGGCGACGTGCCGCGCGGTCAGCGCCCGGCCGCGTCCGGCGTGCCGGCGGTGCGGATGCGCCTGCGGTCCGGGCGGAAGCCGTGCTCCACGCCCCACAGCACCGCTTGCGTGCGACTGGTGACCTCGATCCGCCGGTAGCAGCTGCGGATGTAGGTTTTCACCGAGTTGATCGACAGGTTCGCGTGGTCGGCGATCTCCGCGTTGCTGAGCCCCTGGGTGATGAGCGCCATCACCTCGGACTCGCGCTGGGTGAGTCCCTCCTCGCGTCCCGGCCAGTCTCCGCCCACCGGCTTGGCGCCCGGGCGACCCGGATGCACCTGCCGCCGGCCGTGATGGACCTCCTCGAGGGCGGCCACCAGCTGTGCGGCCGGAAGGCTCTTGGAAACGTAGCCCCGGGCGCCGTTGGCCAGGGCGCGCGATACCAGTTCGTCGTCGAGGTCCCACGAGTAGACGACCACCTTGCCCACCAGCGTATTCGCGGCGAGTTCCCGGACCTGGGCACGGTCGCCGCGGGGGTTGGCGAACGAGTCGTACAGCGCGATGTCCACCACGTCGCCGACGCGCGAATTGAGATCGAGCTCCACGATCCGGAAGCGATGCTCATACGAGCGCAGCATCGCGGCCAGGCCCCGTACCACCACCTCGTAGTCATCGATCAGCGCAACCCGTATGGCGTCCACATCCTCACTCTAAGGCGTGTGAATACACCCCTGAGGGTGAAGACAAGGCGCTCGACGACGCGTACGTTGGCGATCGGTGGGCCATCGTGCACGCCGCGGTGGCGCTTGCGCGAAGCCCGGCAGGCTGCCGGAGATCGTGCAACACTGCTGATGAGGGTGGACGCGCGGCGGCGCCCCGCCGGAGCCCGCCTCCTGGCAGGGGTCCGGTGCCGGATGGGGCGCACCGCGGTCCCGCGTCCGCGGTGCAGGGCCACTGATCGGTCCGACGATTGATCCGTACAACAAGGAGGAATCCGATGGGTGTCCAGGACAAGTTCGAGAACAAGGCCGAAGAGTTCAAGGGCCGCGCCAAGGAGGCCGCCGGCGCCGCGTCCGGTGACGAGGACCTCAAGGGCGAAGGCCAGGCGGATCAGGCTTCCTCGTCGGTGAAGCAGGGCGTGGAGAAGGCCAAGGACAAGGCCAACGAGATCG
>CAYVJJ010000087.1:0-1298 GCA_964451655.1 uncultured Mycobacteriaceae bacterium
GCGGCCCCGAAGGTGCTGCTGCACGACCATCTCGACGGCGGCCTGCGCCCGCAGACCGTACTGGAGCTTGCGCATGAGCACGGCTACGAGGACCTGCCGCGTGACGACGGTCCGGGGCTGGCCCGGTGGTTCAGAGAGGCCGCCGGCAGCGGCTCGCTGGAGCGGTACCTGGAGACGTTCGCGCACACCGTCGGCGTCATGCAGCACCGGAGCGCGCTGGTGCGGGTGGCGCGCGAATGCGCCCTCGACCTGGCGGACGACGGCGTGGTGTATGCCGAGGTCCGCTTCGCTCCGGAACAGCACCTGGAGGGCGGTCTGACCCTCGACGAGGTGGTGGAGGCGGTGCTGGACGGCTTCGACGAAGGCACGGGCATCGCCTCGCGCGGCGGCCGGGGCATCCGCATCGGCACGCTGGTCACCGCGATGCGGCATGCGGCGCGGTCGCGGGAGATCGCCGAACTGGCCGTGCGCTTCCGCGACCGCGGCGTGGTCGGTTTCGACATCGCGGGGGCGGAGGCCGGCAATCCCCCGACGCGGCACCTGGACGCATTCGAATACATGCGGCAGTCCAACGCGCACTTCACCATCCATGCAGGCGAGGCGTTCGGATTGCCGTCGATCCACGAGGCGATCGCATTCTGCGGTGCCGATCGCCTGGGTCACGGGGTGCGGATCACCGACGACATCACCGTGCCGGACAGCGGCATGGTCGACTGGTCCCCGGACGCGCCGGCCGATGCCAGGCCGGTGCTGGGCAGGCTGGCGAACTACGTGCGCGACAAGCGGATCCCGTTGGAGCTCTGCCCCAGTTCGAACGTGCAGACCGGCGCGGTCGCGAGCCTGGCCGACCACCCCTTCGATCTGCTGGCGCGGCTGCGGTTCCGGGTGACGGTCAACACCGACAACCGGCTCATGAGCGACACCACCATGAGCCGCGAGATGATCAAGCTGGTGGACACGTTCGGCTACGACTGGGTCGATCTGCAGCGCTTCACGATCAATGCCGCGAAGTCCGCGTTCCTCCCGTTCGATCAGCGGCTGGCGATGATCGACGATGTCATCAAGCCGGGGTACGCGGTCCTGTTCGGATGAGCTGCTCAGAGAGCGGACGCGCACCCGTACCGGCCTGCAACGGTGAGGAACATAGGTTCGCATAACCTACTGTTTTCGCAGGTAGTGCAGCCTTTCCTAGCTGGTCGACGCCGCGGTTGACGCCTACCATCGGGGCCATGACGACGATGGCGGGCGACCCGAGCACGGCACCTCCGGCCCCGTCCGGCGCCGATCCTGCCGGCGGC
>CAYVJJ010000087.1:1398-9560 GCA_964451655.1 uncultured Mycobacteriaceae bacterium
GTGCCGCATTCGACGGACGCGGGCACGGGAGGCGACGGGGGGCATCCCGAACCGCTCGGAGGTGCGATCGCCTCGCGTCTCAACTGGCTGCGGGCCGGCGTGCTCGGCGCCAACGACGGCATCGTGTCCACCGCCGGCCTGGTGGTGGGCGTGGCCGCCGCGTCCGCATCGCGTGACACGCTCCTGACGGCCGGGATCGCGGGGCTCATCGCGGGCGCGGCGTCCATGGCGATGGGCGAATACGTCTCGGTGAGCACGCAGCGTGATACCGAGAAAGCGCTGCTGGCGAAGGAACGCCGGGAGCTCGCGGACGAGCCGGAGGGCGAGCTGCGCGAGCTCGCCGCCCTGTATCGGGCGAAGGGGCTCAGTTCCGCGACGGCGCACACGGTGGCGCGCGAACTCACCGAGCATGATGCCCTCGCCGCGCACGCGGAGGTCGAACTGGGCATCGACCCCGACGGGCTCGTTTCGCCCTGGCACGCCGCGGCGTCGTCGGCGATCTCCTTCGTCCTGGGCGCTCTGCTGCCGCTGATCGCCATCGTGCTGCCGCCCGCGGGGATGCGCGTTCCGGTCACGGTGCTGGCGGTGCTGGGGGCGCTGGCCGTCACCGGGGCGGTGAGCGCCGCGCTCGGCGGGGCGCACCGCGGCCGCGCCGTCGCCCGCGTGGTGTCCGGGGGCGCCGCGGCGATGGCGGTCACCTACGCCATCGGGGAGGCCGTCGGGCTCGCGGTGTAAGCGGTTGTCCTGCAGCCGTGACGGTGCGTGGCCCGGTCAGGTGGAGGGCTGCACCAGCCTGTCCTCCAGTGCGTGCTCCAGCGTGCGCCACTGCTCGGCCTGCGTGGTGAACGGCGGCCGCCCCACGTTCCGCAGCGGATCCGGCTCACGGATGAACGAGACGAGCCGCCCGAGGTCCGTCGTCTCGTCGAGCGCCTCCTCCACCGAGTCGTCGTCGGCGTAGTCCGCCGCGTCCTCGAGCAATTCGATCGCCAGGTCCAGCTGCACGGGATCGACCGCCACCGGTCCGTCGGACAGGTCCTCGACCAACCCGGTGAGCACGTAGACGTTGTCGTCGGTGATGACGATCTCGAGCTCGCCGCCGGTGGCCGCCTGGGCCACCGTGCTGTAGGTGCTCACGGTCGCCAGGTCGTGATCGTGGTTGTCCGCCAGGTGCTGGGTGAGGGCGCGCGGGGTGGTGAATACGCGGATCCGGCCGCCGCGTCCCAGGAACACCGGGTCGTCCTGCAGGTAGCACCGCAGCGTGTAGTACGTGCCGCCGGGCACCACCACCTGGATCGGGTCGATCCCCACCGAGTCCCAGAACGCGTACTCGCCGTCGTCGAAACCCTCGTCCTCGTCCTGGTCCTCGTCCTCGTCCTCATAGTCGCCGTAGCCGTCACCGTCATCCACGTCGTCGGAGTCGTCATCCTCGTCGTCGGAGTCGTCGGGATCACCGTCGAGCAGGTCCAGGTCGTCGTCGGAATCGAGTTCGTCGTCGTTCTCCACGTCGTTCTCGTCGGACGCGGTCAGCTCGGCCTCGGCGATCTCCAGAGCGTCCGAGTCCACATCGGGGGAGGTGATGACGTCGTCGATGGCCGTGAGGATACGGTCCCACTCGCCGGTGAGCAGTGCGCCGATCCGGGCCCACCTCTTGCCGCCCGACCGGCCGTGGAACGGCGCCGTTCCGCTGCCGAGCAGGTCCAGTTCACCGTGCTCCTCGAGGAAGTCGGTGATGGTCTCGATGTCGCACACGTCGCCGAGGGCGAACACGAGGCCGAGGCTGTCGTCCAGGAAGCGGGTGGTGGCCAGGGTGGGCTCACGTGTGGCCGCGGCGGGGACCCGGGTCAGGTCGTAGCGGTCCTCCGGCTCCGGCGTCAGCTCGTCCGCCGACAGCGCCTCGACGATGTGCCACGCAGGGTGGTCGTGCAGGTCGTGGTCCTCGTCGGTCCGGATGAACGCGGTGAGCTCGGCGACGGTGTCGAACCCGAACACCTCGTCCTCGACGCCGAGGAACGCCTGCCACTCGTCCGCGCCGTCACGCCACCGGGGCGCCCAGAGGGTGTAGACGCTGCCGGTGGGGAGGCGCAGCTCGATGGGGACGATGTCACCTGCCATGGCCGAGAGCCTATCGACAGAACGCACGGTCCGGGAAGATTCGTGTCGGAGGACGCAGGGCATAGGCTCCCGGTATGGACATGCGCGTGGTCGACCATCCGCTCGCGGCCGCCCGGCTCACGAAGCTCCGGGACCGGCGCAGCGACAACGCCCGGTTCCGTGCGGTGCTGCGGGATCTGACGACGATGCTCGTGTATGAGGCCTGCCGCGACATCGCCACCGAGGAGATCGAGGTGGTCACCCCGGTGGCGACCGCCCGCGGGGTGCAGGTGGCGACGCCGCCGCTGCTCGTTCCGGTGCTGCGGGCGGGGCTCGGCATGGTGGAGCAGGCGCAGGCCCTGCTGCCGGAGGCGGACCTGGGCATGGTGGGGCTCGCGCGCGACGAGGCCACCCACCGTCCCCGGGCCTATCTCGAGTCGTTGCCGGAAGACCTGCGCGGCCGCCCGGTGATGGTCCTGGACCCGATGCTCGCGACGGGCGGTTCGATGGTGCACACGGTCGAACTGCTGCAGGAGCGCGGCGCCGACCACGTCACCGCCGTATGCGTGGTCGCCGCGCCGGAGGGCGTCGCTGCGCTGCGCGAGTGCGGGGCGGCGCAGCGCCTGGTCACCGCCACGCTGGACGAGCGCCTGGACGACAACGCGTTCATCGTGCCCGGCCTGGGTGACGCCGGCGACAGGCAGTACGGGCCTCGCTGAGCGGGTCCGGGGGCGGTCGGGTGCCCCCGCGGCTCACGGTTCCAGAATCACCCGAAGGTCGTCGGCGACCGCGTCCACCAGACGTCGTGCGCGTCCGCGCGCGGCATGCAGCTCGTCGGTCGGCGGCAACGACACCTCGACGTACGCCTTGACCTTCGGCTCGGTGCCCGACGGCCGGACCACCACGCGCACAGCCGCATCGGAGGCCGTGTGGTCGCGGGACCGCAGCACCAGGGCGTCGGTACGCAACCGGTCGTCGCGTCCGGCGAGATCCTCCCGGTCGACAGGGAGCCCGCCGAGCCGTTCCGGTGCAGCGGTACGGAGACGGTCCAGCACAAGCCCGCCCGCGTCCGCCCCTGCGGTGCGGATCGACAGCTGGGTGCCGGAATGCACCCCGAACCGGCGTGCCAGCCGGTCGAGGCCGCCTATGACCGACCGGTTCTCGGCGCGCAGTCGCGCGGCCATCCGGCACAGTGCCACCGCGGCCGCGACGCCGTCCTTGTCCCGCACGGCCTCCGGGTCCACGCACAGCCCGATGGCCTCCTCGTAGGCGTAGACCAGGCGTGCACCGGGAACGTCGTCGGCGGCCCGGACGAGCCACTTGAATCCGGTGAGGGTGGTGCGGAACTCCGCGCCCCGGGCCCGGGCGATGCGGCCGAGCAGTGTCGACGACACGATCGTGGTCGCCACCAGCGGAATCGTCTGCGGCACCGGGCCGGTGCCCGGCGGACCCAGGGTGCGGAGGATGTGGTCGCCGAGCAGCGGGCCGGTCTCATCGCCCCGGAGCATCCGCCACCCGGAGGCGTCGCGAACGCCGAGTGCGCACCTGTCCGCATCGGGGTCCAGGGCGATCGCCACGTCGGCGTCCACGCGGTCCGCCAGGGCCAGTAGCCGGTCCGCGACGCCGGGCTCCTCGGGATTGGGCCGCGGCACGGTCGGGAAATCGGGGTCGGGGGCGAACTGTTCCCCGACCACGTGCACATCGTCGAACCCCGCGCGGCGCAGCGCCTCCACCGCCACGGCGCCTCCCACGCCGTGCACCGGTGTGAGGGCGATCCGCAGGGCCGCCTCCGTGCCGGGGGCGTGGCCGTCGGCAAGGACACCGGCGGCGCGGTCCAGGTACGCCTCCATGATCCGCGCGTGTCGGACGTCGTCGCGGGGAGAGGCCGTCGGGGCGGTACGGGGCACTTCTGAGGCGCGGCCGACGCGTGCGATGGCCTGCTCGATCGCGCGGTCCGCCGGCGGCACGATCTGCGCGCCGCCGCGCAGGTAGACCTTGTACCCGTTGTCGCCGGCGGGGTTGTGGGACGCGGTGATCTGCACCCCCGCCGCGGCATCGGCGGCGCGCACGGCATAGGCGGTCACCGGCGTGGGCACCGGGCCGGGGAAGGCGATCACGTCGAACCCGGCCGCGGACAGCACTCCGGCGGCGGCGCTCGCGAACTGCTCGGAGCCGTGGCGTGCATCGCGTCCGACGACCACCGGGGCGCCCGATTCGCCCTGCACCGCAAGGAAGTCCGCCAACCCGGCGGTGGCGCGGATGACGACGGCGAGGTTCATCCCTGCGGGGCCGGGACGCAAGGGCCCGCGCAGGCCGGCGGTGCCGAAGGTGAGCGGCGCGGCGAACAACGACGCCAGCTCGGCCCCGTCGGGCCGGAGCATCTGCAGCGCGGCGCGCGCCTCCGGATCGGGGTCACCGGCGATCCATTCGGCAACCCTCTCCGCGAGCGTGCCGGCCGATGGCGGGGGCGTCACAGGGCGGACACCACGTCGCGCAGCAGCGAACCCATGCGGCCGGCGGATGCGGCGCCCGTGGCCAGGACCTCCTCGTGATCGAGGGGTGCGCCGGTCACCCCCGCCGCCGCATTGGTCACCAGCGACACGCCGAGGACCCGGGCCCCCTCGGCGCGCGCGGCGATCGTCTCGTGCACGGTCGACATCCCGACGAGGTCCGCGCCCAGCGTGCGGAGCATGCGGATCTCCGCGGGCGTCTCGTAGTGGGGGCCCGGCAGCCCCGCATAGACGCCCTCGGCCAGTCCCGGATCCACCTGTCGGCACAGTGCGCGCAGTGCGGGATCGTAGGCGTCGGTGAGATCCACGAACCGTGCACCGACCAGTGGAGAGCGCCCGGTGAGGTTGAGGTGGTCGGAGATCAGCACGGGACGTCCCACGGTCAGGTCCGAGCGCAGGCCCCCGGCGGCGTTGGTGAGCATCACGGTCTCGGCGCCGGCGGCGCACGCGGCCCGGACCGGATGCACCACGTGCGCCAGATCGTGGCCCTCGTACGGGTGGGTGCGGCCCAGCAGGATCAGCACCCGGTGCCCGCCGACGGGGGCGGAGAGCACGGCACCGGCGTGGCCCTCGGCGGTGGGCGGGACGAAGCCGGGCAATTCGGACATGGGAATGCGCGCCACGTCGTCGATGCCGTCGAGCAGCCGGTCCGCGGCGGGACGCCACCCGGACCCGAGCACGATCGCGACGTCGTGCCGTGCGGTGCCGGAGCGCTCGGCGATGGCGGCGGCGGCCTCGTATGCCGCCTGGGCGGATCCTGCACCGGGGACGGGGGGAGACGACGGGTCTACGTGGTGGAACGGCGACGGCATGGCCCCATTGTCCAGACTGCGAACGGGCCGTGCGACGCAGGCCGGGCGCGGGGGGTCGCTACGATCGACGCATGCAGGAGACTGAGAGCACGCCCGGAGCCGGGTCCGCGGGGGGCACGGGCACCCCGTACCTGGAACGCAAGGGCGACGTGTACATCCTCCGGCTGGCCGGCGAGGGCGTCATCGACGATGACGCACGGTTCCACCCCGACTGGATCGACGCCGTGCACGCCGCCTTGGACGAGGTGGAGGCCGCGGAGGGCCCCATCGCGCTGGTCACGACCAACACCGGCAAGTACTACAGCAACGGCCTGGACCTGGAGTACATCCTTCCCCGTCTGGAGGAGCTGGACCCGTACCTGGACCGGGTGCACACCGTCTACCACCGGCTGGTCGGGTTCCCCGCGCCCACGGTGGCCGCGGTGCAGGGGCACGCGTTCGGCGCGGGCGCCATGCTCGCCACCGCGCACGACTTCCGGGTGATGCGCGCGGACCGCGGCTTCTACTGCCTTCCGGAGGTGACGTTGAACATGCCGTTCACCCCGTCGATGTCCGCATTGATGACCCATCGGCTCTCCAACCAGGTCGCGCTCGAGGCGATGACGACGGGCCGTCGTTACGGCGGTACGGAGGCGCTCGCCGCGGGCATCGTCGACGGTCTCGCGGAGGGCGACGGGGTGCTCGACGCCGCGGTGGAGCGTGCGCAGGGGTTGGCGCCGCTGCACGGGAAGAACCTCGCCGGCATCAAGCGCGGCATCCATGCGGACCTGCTCGAGGCGTTGGAGCGGAAGACCGTCGGCACCACGGTCGGCGGCTGACGGATGGGCTCGCTGGCACGCAGGGCGCGTGGCGATGGCTCGTGAGAACCCGCAGTCCGGCGGTTCCGCACAGGACGCCGGCGGGCGGTCCGCGGCCGGGCCGGGAGACTGGTTCGAGGCCTGGCTGGACGCGCACCGCGACGACCTGACCTCCTGGCGACGGCACATCCACCGCAATCCGGAGTTGTCGAGGCGGGAGTACCGCACCACGGCGTTCGTGGTCGAGAGGTTGCGCGCGGCGGGCCTGGACCCGCGGGTGCTTCCGGGCGGAACCGGCCTCACCTGTGACATCGGTCCGGCCGACGCCGACGGGATGCGGATCGCGCTGCGCGCCGACATGGACGCATTGCCGATGACCGAGGCGACGGGCCTGCCGTTCGCCTCCCGCGATCCCGGGGCGACGCATGCGTGCGGCCACGATGCGCACACCGCGATCCTGCTGGGCACCGGGCTGGCTCTGGCCGAGGCGCCCGCGCTGCAGCAGGGAGTGCGGCTGTTGTTCCAGCCCGCGGAGGAGGTCATGCCGGGCGGTGCGCTCGACGCGATCGCCGCGGGCGCGCTGCAGGGGGTCTCCCGCATCTACGGTCTGCACTGCGACCCGCACCTGAGGGCGGGCACGGTGGGCCTGCGGACCGGCGCGATCACCTCGGCGGCCGACATCGTCGAGGTGCGCCTGAGTTCGCCGGGCGGGCACACGTCGCGTCCGCACCTGACGGCGGACCTGGTGCATGCGCTCGGGCTGCTCGTGACCGGCATCCCCGGCCTGATCGGGCGGCGCGTGGACGCGCGCTCACGCACCGTGGTCACCTGGGGCGCGGTGCGAGCCGGTGAGGCCCCGAACGCCATCCCGCGCAGCGGGGTGCTCAAGGGCACGGTGCGGACCGGGGACCGTGAGACGTGGCGGCAGCTGCGGCCGCTGGTGTGCGAGCTGATCCAGGCGCTCGCCGTCCCCACCGGCGTGGAGGTGGACATCGACTACCGGCAGGGGGTGCCCCCGGTGGTCAACGATGAACACTCGGTCGCCGTGCTGCGCAGAGCAGTCGAGGCGATCGGCCCGGACGTGGCGGTGTCCACCCCGCAGTCCGGCGGCGGCGAGGACTTCGCCTGGTATCTGGAGAAGGTGCCCGGCGCGATGGCGCGGCTGGGGGTCTGGGACGGCGGCCGCCAGGCGGACATACACCAACCGGACTTCGACATCGACGAGCGCGCGCTGGAGACCGGGGTGCGGACGATGGTCAACCTGGTCGCGCCGCGTATGAAAGTGCCCTACCAGCAGACGCTGGGGTGATCCGCCGGTTGCGCGGGAGGCGCGGTCACTCCGGGCAGCCGGGGCCGACGTTGCGGCTCTCCCTGGTGCGCAGCTCACGCACGTAGGGGGCCGGCGCGCCGGCGGCCTCCGCCGCGTCGGCGAGCACGCCCAGGTAGCGCGCGGAGGGCAGACCGCCCTCGAACGCGTCCATCACGTAGAGCCACGCGAGCACCGGCCCGGTGACGGTCCCGGCGGGGTCGGCGGCGTCCGGGTCGACGGGGCCGCCCGCAGGCGAGGGCTCCTCCGAGACGGGCACGACCGGTCCGGGGACGGCCGGATCGTCCAGGCCTCCGCCGGCCGGGCCGGCGGAGGCGGGCTCGATGCGCACCCGGATCTTGCGGTGCAGGCCCAACTCGGCGCCCTCCCACCGGTCCAGGCCGGGCTCGTCGTCCTCGGACAGGTCGTAGAGCACCACGAACACACGCGAGCCGGGGTCTTCGACGACGGTGGCCAGCGCCCCCTCCCAGCCGAGCTCGCCGCCGCAGAACGTCAGCCGCCAGCCGCGCAGCCAGCCCGTCCCGGCCATCGGCGAGTGGGGCGCACGGGCGAGCATCTGCTCCGGGTGCATGTTGGACCCGTAGGCGGCGTACATCGACACGCGTCCACGATATGCGACCGTCCG
>CAYVJJ010000088.1:0-9508 GCA_964451655.1 uncultured Mycobacteriaceae bacterium
ACAGCCTCGACGCCGGCGCCGAGGTGACCGTCTGGGATCTGGAGAACTGACCGCCGCGGCTCTCCGACCCTGGTGTCTGGTGCCGCCGGGCGCGGCCTCCCCGTGACCCGCTCAGCGGTCGCGGGTACGGCGTCCCCTGTCTGACCTGCGCGGCTGAACCTTCCCCGGGGCCGGTTGGCACAATGGTGCGACGCCCCGAACGGGGTGCCGCCCGCGTACCGTGCGCGGGTCGCGACCGAGGGGATGACGTAGACAGTGGCGCGCCGACCGAAGACCACCGACGCAGCCGCCGGCGGCACCGGCCCCGCGAGCCCGCCCGGCGACCGCGAACCCGCCTTCTCGCCCGCGCACGCGGCGCGGCTGGTGCAATCGACGGTGCCGCCGATGGACCGCGCCGGCCTGCCGTTCGTCGCGGGCGCACTAAGCGTGGCGCTCGCCGGCCGGCGCCGCCGCTGCATCCGCGGCCCGGCGCTCGCCGCCGCCGCGGCGACCGGCGCCTTCTTCCGCAACCCGCCCCGGGTGCCGCCCACGCGCCCCGGCGTGGCGGTGGCGCCCGCCGACGGGGAGGCCGTGCTGGTGGATCACGCTCCTCCGCCTGCCGAGCTGGGCCTGGGCGACGGGCCGCTGCCGCGCGTGAGCATCTTCCTGTCCGTGCTCGACGTGCACACCCAGCGCGCGCCCGTGACCGGCGCGGTGGAGACGATCGAGTACCGGCGGGGCCGGTTCCTCTCAGCCGACCTGCCCGAGGCGGCCGACGCCAACGAGCGCAACGGCGTGGTGCTGCGCACCCCCGACGGGCACCGGGTCGTCGCCGTGCAGATCGCCGGGCTGCTGGCGCGGCGGATCGTGTGCCGCACCGCCGCCGGCTCCACACTCGGGATCGGCGAGACCTACGGACTGATCCGCTTCGGTTCAAGGGTGGACACCTACCTGCCGGCGGGATCGCGGATCCTCGTCGAGCGGGGGCAGCGCACCGTCGGCGGCGAAACGGTCCTCGCCGAACTGCCCGGGGAGGCCGGCCGATGAGCCCGGCCGACGGGTATCCGTCCCCGGGCTTCCCGCCGGACGTCTCCGGCCCCGGCGGCCCCGCCCCCGGCGGTGCGGACCCGGAGGACGGCTCCGCGGACCGCCAGGGCATGCGGGTGAACACTGTGCGGCTGCTGCCGAGCACCATCACCATCGCCGCGCTGTGCTCGGGACTGTCCGCGATCCACTTCGCGCTGCTCGATCAGGCCGGGGTGGCGCTGGCGCTCATCGCGCTGGCAGCCGTCTTGGACTCCCTCGACGGCCGGGTGGCCCGGATGCTCGACGCGACCAGCAGGATCGGCGCCGAGCTCGACTCGCTGTCCGACGCGATCTCCTTCGGCGTGGCGCCCGCCCTGGTCATCTACGTGACCATGCTCGAGGGGCACCGGCTGGGGTGGATCGCCACGCTGCTGTTCACCGTGGCCATCGTGCTGCGGCTGGCGCGGTTCAACACGCTGGTCGACGACGACACCGCCCCCTCCTACACCAAGGAGTTCTTCGTCGGCGTGCCCTCGCCTGCCGGCGCGCTCATGGCGCTGGCGCCGATCGCCGCCTTCGAGCAGTGGGGCCGGGGCTGGTGGACCGACCAGATCCTGGTGATGGTCTGGCTGCTGTTCAGCGCCGTGCTCATCGTCTCCCGCGTGCCCACGCTGGCGATGAAGTCCGCCGCGGTGCCCCGCCGCGCCGCCGTGCTGCTGCTGGGCGGGGTGGCCGTCGCGGTGGCGGGGCTGGTCACCTACCCGTACGTGGTGCTGCTGGTGCTGGTGGCCGCCTACCTGGTGCACATCCCGTTCGCGGTGCGCAGCCGGCGCTGGGTGGCCGCGCATCCGGACGCCTGGGAGTGCGGCCCGGCCGAGCGCCGCGCGATCCGCAAGGACCGCACCGGCGGCCACACCGGCGATCCCTCAGTCGCTGTGGACGCCGCATCGGCCGCGGCCCCCACAGTTCCCGTCCCGCGGCCCGCGCCGCCGGCCGCTCACCCGCCGGCCTCCCGCCCCGTCGGCCCGCCTGCCGTGCCCGACGCGTCGGTGGTGCCGCGGAGCCGAGCGGGCCGCGCGATGCGTCCGGGCCGGCGGCGGCGCCGCGTCCGCGTCGCCGGGCGGCGCGAGAGGTGACGGCGGGAAGAGTGACACCGGGAAAAGCGACACCGGGGAAAGCGACACCGGGAGAGGCGCCGCCCGGGGCCGCAGCACCGGGGGTCCGCGGGATCAGTCCCGCGGCAGCCCCAGCATCCGCTCGGCGATGACGTTGAGCTGAACCTCGGTGGTGCCGCCGTAGATCGTCGTCGCGCGCCCCGCCAGCAGCTGCTCGATCGCCTTGTCGGAGGGCCGGCCCGGCACCGCCACGGACCCGGCCGGGCCGAGCTGCTCGACGACGTACTCGGCGATCGACTGGCCGAGCCCCATCGCCAGCAGCTTGCCCACGCTGGCGGTGGTCGACGGGTCGGTGCCCGCGAGCTGCTTGAGCACCACGCGCGTGCCGATCAGGTCCACCGCCGCCGACTCCGCCACCAACTCGCCGAGCCGGTGGCGGGCCACCGGAGTGAGTTCCGCCGAACGCGCGAACCGCAACAGGTCCTCGTCGGTGGCGTAGGCCTCCATCTTCTGGCTCAGCGCCACCCGCTCCCCGGCCAGCGTCGTGCGCGCGACGTGCCAGCCGTCGTCCACCGCGCCCACCACGCAGGAGTCCGGGATGAACACCTCGTCCAGGAACACCTCGTTGAACAGCGCCGAGCCGGTCATCTCCCGCAGCGGCCGCACCGTGATGCCCGGAGTGGACATGTCGAGCAGGAAGTAGGTGATGCCCTCGTGCTTGGGCTTGCCCGGGTCGGTGCGGGCGATGAGCATCGCCTGCTCGGCGAACTGGGCGACAGTGGTCCAGATCTTCTGCCCGGTCACCCTCCAGCCGCCGTCGGCGCGCTCGGCCTTCGTCGTCAGCGAGGCGAGGTCCGATCCGGCGCCCGGCTCGGAGAACAGCTGGCACCATACGACGTCACCGCGCAGGGTCGGCACGGCCAGATCCCGCTTCTGCTGCTCGGTGCCGTGCGCGACGATGGCCTGCACGGCCCAGCCGCCCATGAGCAGCTGCGGCATGGCGATCCCGGCCGCCTCGATCTCCTCCGCGATGACGATCTGCTCGAGCGGGCCCGCGCCCCGGCCGTACGGGCGCGGCAGGTGGGGCTGCACCCAGCCGCCGTCGCCGAGCGCCGTGAGCTGCTCGTCCTCGTCGTCGATGGCGGCGATCCGCGCGAGTTCCCCGGCGATGGGCCCGCGGAGCGCGTCGGCCTCGTCGGGAAGATCGAGCGAGCGCGTGCGCAGGGTGCCCGCCAGCGCGTCGCCGGCCACGGCCGCCGCGCGCCGCTCCCGCGTGCCCAGTGCCGCGCGGAGGGCCAGCGCCCGCCGGTAGTACAGGTGCGTGTCATGCTCCCAGGTGAAGCCGATGCCCCCGTGCACCTGGATGCACTGCTGGGCCGCCTCGACCGCCGCGTCCGGGACCACCACCGCCGCGATCCGCGCCGCCTGCAGCGCAGTGGCATCGGCCGCGTCCAGAGCACCGGCCGCGTCCCACAGCACCGCGCGGGCCTTCTCCAGGGCGATGCCCATCCGCGCGCAGGTGTGCTTGACCCCCTGGAACCGGCCGATGGGGCGGCCGAACTGCTCGCGCACCGTGGCGTATTCGGAGGCCGCGGACACGCACCAGGACATCGTGCCCAGCGCCTCCGCACCCAGCACCACCGCGGCGAGGGACTCGGCGTGCGCGTCGTCGAGCGAGTCGAGCCGGCGGCCCGCGGGCACGCGGACCCCCTCGCACTCCACACGCGCGGCCGGGCGCAGCAGATCCACCCCGTCCTGCGGCCGGCACCGCAGACCGTCCGGCTGCGCCCCGTCGCCGCCGAGCACCACCCATCGGCGCTCGCCGTCGGCGTCCACCGGCAGAACCAGCACGTCCGCGTGCGTGGCGCCGAGCACCGCGTCGAGCGCACCGTCGAGGACCAGGTCCCCGTCGTCGGCGCGGGCGGTCAGCGTTCCGGTGCCGGGGGTCGGCAGCGCCACCGCCCCGGTGAGGGTGCCGTCCGCGAGCCCCGGAACCAGCTCGCCGGTGGCCTTGGCGTCCGCGGCGGTGAGCACGGCGGAGGCCAGCACCGTCGGGACGAAGGGGCCCGGAGACACCGACCGCGCCATCGCCTCGAGCGCCACCGCCAGGGTCAGCAGCCCGCCCCCGGAGCCGCCGAAGCGCTCCGGCACGTGCAGCCCGGGCAGGTCCTGCCGGACCAGCAGCGGCCAGAAGCCGGGGGTGCGGGGCTCGGACGACGGATCGGCCTCCAGCGCGGCGAGCGCGGCGCGGGCCGTCTCGGCGGTGAGGGTGGCCTCGGCGAACCCGCGCACCGCCTCCGCGAGCGCGGCGTGCTCCTCGGTCAGTCCCAGGCCCAGCTCGTAGGGGCGGTGCGGCGCCCGCACCTTCGCGGTCCTCGTCGTCGTAGTCCTCGTCTCAGCGCCCGTCGTCGCGGCCATGGTCCTCACCCCAGCTTCACGGCCAGGTCGTCCAGCGACCACGGCCCGTCGGATTCGATGGTGGACACGTCGTGCCACCCGGCCAGCTCGGAGATCGCGCCGCCCTGCACCGCGAACACCTTCCCGGTCAGCGCGCTCTTCTCCGAAGCCAGGTGCGCGGCCACCGGCGAGATGTTGGCGGGGCTCAGCGCATCGAACTCGCCCTCGGGCACCTCCTGCTCGAACAGCGCGCTCATCCCGGGTGTCGCCAGGGTGAGGCGGGTGCGGGCGATGGGGGCGATGGCGTTGACCCGCACCCCGTACCGGTCGAGCTCGTCGGCAGCGACCAGCGTGAGCGCCGCGATGCCGGCCTTGGCGGCGCCGTAGTTGGACTGGCCGGCGTTGGGCATGAAGGTGCCGGAGGCCGAGGCGGTGTTGACCACTGACGCGCGCACCGGATCGCCCGCCTTGGCCTGCGCCTTCCAGTAGGCGGCCGCGTGGTGCAGCATCGCCGCGTGCCCCTTGAGGTGCACGGCGATCACCGCGTCCCACTGCTCCTCGGTGATGCCCGCGATGAACGCGTCACGCAGGATGCCGGCGTTGTTGACCAGCACGTCCAGGCGGCCGAACTCCTCGACGGCCTGCGCGATGATCCGCCGGGCCTGCTCCCAGTCGGCGACGTCGCCGGTGTTCGCGACCGCGGTCCCGCCGGCGGCGCGGATCTCATCCACCACCTCCTGCGCGGGCCCCGCGTCGGCGCCGCTGCCGTCGTTGCCGCCGCCCAGGTCGCACACGACGACGCGCGCGCCCTCGCGTGCGAAGAGCATGGCGTGTTCGCGTCCGATTCCGCGTCCGGCGCCGGTGATGACGGCGACGCGCCCGTCCAGGATTCCCATGTGGTGTGCTCCTTGAATCGTGTGTGTCGGTGGTGCCGGGGGGCGGCCGGTGGTGCGGCGCAGCCGGTGTCAGTCGGTGATGACGGCGAGGCCGTCGGTGATGACGACGGTGTCCCCGCCCGCGCCGTCACCCTCCTGCCCGGGCACGGCGGTCTCGTAGGCGTAGGCCGTCTCCCCGGCCTGCGCCAGGCCCGGCTCCGCCGAACGCCAGAAGCGGGTGGAGATCCCCTGGCCCGGCAGCACGGGGCGGGCGAAGCGGACGGCCAGGCGGCGCAGCCGGGCGGTGTCGGATCCGGCGAGCTCGGTCAACGCCGCCCACGAAGTGAACGCCATCGTGCACAGGCCGTGGTTGATGATCCCCGGAAGCCCCGCCATCTGCGCGATCTCGTCGTCGAGGTGGATCGGCATAGGGTCGCCCGAGGCCGGCGAGTAGCGGAACGTCTGGTCCTCGTCGATGCGCTGGCCGACCTCCGCCACGGGATCCGCGTTGCGCACTGCGGGCCGCAGCGGGTGCGGCGGCGCCGCATCGCCCTCGGCGCCGCCCGCGTCGACGCCGCGGAAGAAGGCGGTGAGCCACTGCTCGTTGACCAGTTCCCCTGCCGTGTTGCGCGTCTCGGCGTAGACGACGACGGTCGAGCCCTTGCCGCGCGCGGCATACCCGACGGGGCATGCGCGGGCCACCAGCTCGTCGCCCGCCCGGATGGGCCGGTGGAAGAAGAAGTCCTGCTCCCCGTGCACCAGCTTCATCAGCAGCTCCGGCGGGGCCACCGACAGCGCCGCGGGCGCCATCGACATGAACACCGGCACCACAGCGAACACCGGCGGGGCGACCTCCCCGCTGCGGTGGGCCTCGATCGGATCGTTCGTCGCGGCAGCGTATTCGGCGATCCGCTCGGCGGTGACGGTGAACCGCTCGGGCTCGGTCCACGCGCCCAGACCCGAACCGTCGAATTCGGTGGTGCCGGCCGACGGCGCCGCGTCGTCCTGCGAAGTGGTCATCGGCGCCTCACCCGAAGATCCCGGCGAACTGGGCCAGCGACTGCTCCAGGTCCCCCTTGGCGTTCTTGGCCACGGACTTGCCGATGGGCCCGACGATCATGGTGCCGGTGAACGAGGCGTCGATAGTGGCGCGCGAGCCCTCGCCTTCCGGCTCCACCTGGAGGGTGAACTGCACCTTCACCCCGGCCATGCCGGTGCCCTCGATCGTCACCGACTCTCCGGGGGTGACGGCGCTGACGGTCCATTCGATCTTGTTGGCCATGCCCATCACAGAGACGACCTCGGTGAAGGTGATGCCGGTGGCGACCTCGGTGGGCAGGTCCGACTTCCACGACTGGTGGATGGTCAGCCACTCCTCCCAGCGCGACAGGTCCGAGAGCGCGTCCCAGGTCTTCTCCGGGGCGGTGGGCAGCGAGGCGGAAACGGAAACGGATGCCATGGTGTGCGGTCCTTTCAGTGGTGGCGCCGACGATCGGCGGATTCAGGTGCGGTCCGGTCGCCCGGTCGAGGCCGTCCTCGACGCCCGGATGCGGTCACCGCTCTGCGGGCCGGTAGGCGGAGACGACGACGGCGCCGCCGAGCCCGATGTTGTGGGTGAGCGCGACGCCGGACTTGGCGGCCGCGCCGCCGACCTGGCGCGCGTCGGCCGTGCCGCGCAGCTGCCAGACGGCTTCGCTGCACTGGGCCAGGCCGGTGGCCCCGAGGGGGTGCCCCTTGGAGATCAGCCCGCCCGACGGGTTGACCACCCACCGGCCGCCGTAGGTGGTGGCGCCGGAGTCGACGAGCGCGCCGCCGTCGCCCTCCGCGCACAGCCCCAGAGCCTCGTAGGTGATGAGCTCGTTGGTGGAGAAGCAGTCGTGCAGCTCGATGACGTCGATGTCCTCGGGACCGATGCCGGCCTGCGCGTAGACGTTGCGTGCGGCGGTGCGGGACATGTCCGCGCCGACGAGGCTGATCACCGATCGGTCCTCGAAGGTGCTCGGCAGGTCGGTGACCATCGACTGGCCGACGATCTCCACCGCCTGGTCCGCCAGCCCGTGCCGGTCGACGAACTCCTCCGACGCGAGGATCGCCGCCGCGGAGCCGTCCGAGGTCGGGGAGCACTGCAGCTTGGTCAGCGGCCCGTGGATCTGCCGCGAGTCCTGCACCTCGCCCAGGGTGTACTCGTCGCGGAACTGCGCGTACGGGTTGTTCTTGGAGTGCCGGTGGTTCTTCACGGCGATCTCGGCGAACTGCTCGGCGGTGGTGCCGTAGCGCTCCATGTGCTCGATACCCGCGGCGCCGAACATGTAGGGCGCCGGCGGCATGGCGAACTCCTGCAGCTCGGCCGTCGCCATCAGGTGCCGCATCATCGGCTGCTCGCGGTCGTCGTAGGTGGAGCCGAGCGAGCCGCGCTGCATCTTCTCGAAGCCCAGCGCCAGCGCGCAGTCCGCTCCGCCGCCGGCGATCGCCTGCGTCGCCAGGTACAGCGCGGTCGACCCCGTCGCGCAGTTATTGTTGACGTTGACCACCGGTATGCCGGTCATACCCAGCTCGTAGACGCCGCGCTGGCCCGACGTCGACTCGCCGTAGACGTAGCCGACGAAGGCCTGCTCCACGGCGCTGTAGCCGATGCCCGCGTCCTCGAGGGCGGCCGTGCCGGATTCACGGGCCATGTCCGGGTAGTCCCACTCGCGCCCGCCGGGCTTTTCGAACTTGGTCATGCCGACGCCGACGACGAACACCCGCTGACGCGCGCGTCCGCCGTTGCTGCCGGTACTTCCCACTGCCATCGATCCGACTCCCCTCGCCCGGCCGACCGCCGGAAAAGTGCATGCGACACGTTGTCACACCAATGTATGTGCGACACCGCGTCCCGTCAACGATCTCTTGGGTACCGTGTTCGACGTGCCTGCAGACCGGAAATCCGACGAGTCCCCCGTCAGCGACGGCCGCGCCACGCGGTGGAACGACCACAAGGCGCGGCGGCGCGGGCGCATCCTCGACGCGGCCGTGGAGGTCATCAGCGAGCAGGGGTCGGATGTGGGCGTGCAGCAGATCGCGGAGCGCGCCGGCGTGCCGCGGTCGGTGATCTACCGCCACTTCGCGGGGCGCGAGGACCTGGACGAACGGATCCGCGAGCGGATCATCGACGACCTGCTCGAGGCGATCGGCCCCGCCCTCGACCCGCACGGCACGGTCGACGAGGCCATCGACCAGGCCGTCGGCGCCTACATGCGCTGGATCATGAGTGTGCCGCGGCTGCACCAGTTCCTGGGGATCGGCTCGGCCAAGCGCCGCACCGTGGGTTCACGCGTGGTGACCGGCACGAAGACGGCGATCGCGGTGCAGATCGCGGACCTGTTCCGGCGGGCGCTGACCGCCGCCGACGCATCCCCGTCCGTCGCGGAGGCCCTCGCGTTCTCGCTGACGGGGATGGTGGATTCGACGGTCAACCGCTGGCTCACCCACGAGCAGCCTGAACTCACCGCCGACGAACTCGCCGGTTTCCTGCGCACCGCCATCTGGCACGTCCTGCACGCGACCCTGCAGGGGGCCGGGGTGACGATCAGTCCCGACACCCCCGTGCAGGCGCTCACCGACCGGGTGGCCTGAGCGGCGGTCGCGGCACCGCGCTCTCGGGCGCGTACCGGGCGCTTCAGCGCGACGGCCGCCTCGTGCACGGCGGGATGATCGAGAGACAGAGGCTCGACGCGCTCCAGCGTCGGGCGCAGCCAGGACGCCGGCACCGACCATGTCGGCGAGTGGTACGACCGCGCGCAGGTCGTCGGGGAGTCAATACACGCCGAGCGCCCGACGTGCCCCGGGGATCTGCGGGAACCGCCGCCGCGGCGCGGGGTGTCCGCGCCGCGGCGACGCCGAATCCACCTGCCCGGCCCTACGCCCAGCTGGCGGCGGCCCGGGCGTTGGTCTCGTGCATCAGGTCGTTGCCCTCCTTGACCTTGCGGCTGATCACCTGGAGCACCTGTGTGAGCTCCACGTACGCCTGGTCGAACTTCGACTGCGCCGCATGATAGCCCGCCTGCGCCTGCCCTTCCCAGGAACCGAGCAGGGTCCGGACGTTGGTGTCCAGGTCCGCCTTGTGCCCGTTGAACG
>CAYVJJ010000089.1:0-9451 GCA_964451655.1 uncultured Mycobacteriaceae bacterium
GCAGCCACTCCATCGACCCGTGCTTGCCCAGGTGCACCACGGCGTGCGCGCCGAACCCGCGCTCCAGCCACCGGTAGGCCGCCAGGTAGTGATGCGACGGCGGCAATTCGGGGTCGTGGTAGATCGCCACCGGGTTCTCCCCGAACCCGCGCGGCGGCTGGATCATCAGCACGACGTTGCCCGCACGCAGGGTGGCCAGCACGATCTCCCCCGCCGGGTCCGCCGAGCGGTCGAGGAACAGCTCCCCCGGCGCCTCGCCCCAGGCCTCGCGCATCGACCCTGCCAGGTCCGCAGGCAGATCGGCCGTCCACTCGCGGTACTGCGCGGCCGAGACCCGCACAGGGTTGCCCGCCAGTTGCTCCGCCGTGAGCCAGTCCTCGTCCTGCCCGCCGGCGTCGATCAGCGCGTGGATGAGCCGGTTGCCCGCGGCGGTGTCCGGGGATTCCGCTGCATCCGGGTCGTCGCCTCTCCGGTCCGCGGCCGCGCCGTCCAGGTCCAGCCACTCGCGTCCGGCCGGGTCGCCCAGGTCGTACCCGGCGTCGTGCAGCGCCCGCAGCAGCCGGACCGCCGAGACCGGCGTGTCCATCCCCACGGCGTTGCCCACCCGCGCGTGCTTGGTCGGGTAGGCGGAGAGCATCACCGCGACCCGGCGCTCGCCCACGGGCACGTGCCGTAGCCGCGCGTGCGCCACGGCGGTCCCGGCCACCCGGCGGCACCGCTCCGCGTCGGTGACGTACCGGGGCAGCCCGTCGTCGTCGAACTCCTTGAACGAGAAAGCCGTGGTGATGATGCGGCCGTCGAACTCGGGCACGGCGATCTGCGACGCCGCGTCCATCGGGGAGACGCCGTCGTCGGACTCCTGCCACGCCTCGCGGTCCCACGTCAGGCACAGCGCCTGCAGGATCGGGATGTCCAGCGCGGCGAGGGCCTCGACGTCCCAGGACTCGTCGTCGCCGCCGGCGCTCGCCGCCGCCGGTCGCGTACCGCCCGCCGCCAACACCGTCACCACCAGGGCGTCCAGCCCGCCCAGAGTCTCCAGCAGGTCCTCAGGGGCGCCGCGCAGCGTCGAACAGAACACCGGCACCGGCACGCCGCCCTCCGCCGCGACCGCGTCCGCCAGGTCGGCGACGAAACGCCGGTTCCCGCTGGCGTGGTGGGCACGGTAGTACAGGATCCCGACGCGCGGACCGCCCCGCGCCGCGTCCGGAGCGCGCACGGCCGCGCCCTCCGGCGCCAGGTCCGCGGGCTCGACGACCCCCCACGAGGGCAGCTCCACCGGCGGCGCGAACCCCTCGCCGGTGAGCAGCAGCGTGTCCGCCAGGAACGCGTGCAGCCCGGCCAGATTCTCCGGCCCGCCGAAGGCCAGGTACCGGTGCGCCTCGGCGGCGGTGCCCACCGGCACAGTCGAGTGCGCCATGAGTTCCGCGTCGGGCGTCTGCTCCCCGCCGAGCACCACCACGGGCACCCCGCGGGCGAGCACCGTGTCGAGCCCGTCCTGCCAGGAGCGGGCCGAGCCCAGGATGCGCACCACGACGACATCGGCGCCGTCGATCAGCGCCGGAAGCCCGCCGGCGACGTCGATGCGTGCCGGATTGCCCAGCACGAACTCCGCGCCGGACGCGCGGGCGGACAACAGGTCGGTGTCGGACGTGGACAGCAGTGCGATCCGCGTCATGGCAGCCGCCGGGACATGTCGATTCTCCAAAACCCTCGTGGACAACATCGCCGTGGCCGGTCTCCTGGCTGACGGATCGACGCTCCGCGGGCGACCTTCCCGGACCGCAGGTCCAGTGGCCCCCACCGCGCGCGGGCGGCGGGCGTGCCCGGGGAACTCCCCGATGACAGTGGCGAGGGCCGCGCCGGATTCGAACCGGCTTCCCGTTCACCACGGCTGCTGCGAGCCTAAACCACGGCGTCCACGCGCCGGCGCCCCTGTGCCACTATGTGCCGGTGCCGACCCTGCGACCCGCCGACCGCTGCCCCGGTCTCCTGCGCCCCCACCACGCCCAAGACGGGGCGCTGGTGCGCCTGCGGGTGCCCGGCGGGCGGATCAGCGCGGCCGGGTTCGCCGCGCTGCGAAGGATCGCGGGCGAATACGGCGACGGCGACCTCCACCTCACTTCACGGGCGAACGTGCAGATCCGGGCGCTGCCCACCGACGAGCGCGGCGCCGTTCCGGACGCAGTGACCACCCGCCTGCAAGAGTCCGGCTTCCTGCCGTCGGCCACCCACGAGAGGGTGCGCAACATCGTCACCTCGCCCCTGTCGGGGATCACCGGCGGGCGTGCGGATGTGCGCGGGCTGGCAGGCGAACTGGATGCGCTGCTGTGCGCGGCCCCGGAACTGGCCCGGCTGTCGGGCCGGTTCCTGTTCGGCCTCGACGACGGGCGCGGCGACCTCGACGCCCTGGGCTGCGCCCGGCGGGCCGCCGCCGCGTCCCCGGCCACGAGGCGCATCGTGGCCGGGGGGTGGGAGGGCCCCCGCGTTCCCGCGACCGACGCACCCGAGGCGCTCGTGGCCCTGGCCCGACGATTCCTCGCAACGGCAGGCGACAGGTGGAACGTGCGCGACCTGCCCCGCGGCGGCGCGGAACTCCTCGACGCGCCGCACTCTCGCGGAACCGCCGCCCCGTACCCGATCCCATTCGGCGGCCTGCCGGGCGGTGCGCTGTCGGTGCTCGCCCCGCTGGGCATCATCGGCCCGGGGGCCGGTGCTGTCCTCTCGGGCGCCGCCGGCACGGACGGTCACCTCATCGTGACCCCCTGGCGCGGGGCGGTCGTCGTCCCCGGCCGCGGCGCCGCCGAGACCGGTGCCGCGCTGAGCGCACTGGACGCAGCCGGACTCATCACCCGGCCGGACTCTCCGTGGGCACGCATCAGCGCGTGCACCGGCGCGCCCGGGTGCGCCCACTCGGCCGGCGACACCCGCGCCGAGGCACGCCGCCTCGCAGCACACGGCCCGCCCGACGAACCCGTGCACGTCGTCGGCTGCGACCGCGCCTGCGGCTCCCCCCGGACCCCCCACCGACTCATCACGCTCAGGAGCGATACATGACCGCCGAGATCGGCGCACCGCCCGCACGGCCGCCCCGCCGCTACGACTACGAGACGGACGGCGCAGCGATCTACGCGCGCTCGTTCGCCACGATCCGCGCCGAAACCGACCTGTCCGGCATCCCCGCGGATGCGGAGAAGATCGCGGTGCGCATGGTGCACGCGAGCGGCCAGACCGACCTGACCGGGCACCTCACCGTCCACCCCGGGCTTGTCACGTCGGCGCGGTCGGCGCTGCAGGCGGGGGCGCCGATCCTGTGCGACGCGCACATGGTGGCCTCCGGGATCACCCGCACGCGGCTCCCCGCGGACAACGACGTGGTGTGCACGTTGCGGGATCCGCGCGCCTCCGAGCTGGCAGCGCAATGGGGCACCACCAGATCGGCGGCCGCCGTGTCGCTGTGGGAGGACCGCCTCGACGGCGCCGTGGTGGCGATCGGCAACGCGCCCACCGCACTGTTCCATCTGCTCGAGATGATCGACGCGGGCGCACCGGCCCCGGCGGCGATCGTGGGAGTGCCCGTCGGGTTCATCGGCGCTGCGGAGTCCAAGGAGGCGCTGGCCGCCCATCCGCGGGGCATCCCGCACCTCGTGGTGCACGGCCGCCGCGGCGGGTCCGCCCTGGCCAGCTCCGCGGTCAATGCGCTCGCGCAGGAGCAGGAGTGAGCACGCTGTACGGGGTCGGCGTGGGCCCCGGCGACCCGGAGCTGATCACCCGGAAGGCCGCCCGGCTCATCGCGAGCGCCGACGTGGTGGCCTACTACTCGGGCACCCACGGCCGCTCGATCGCCCGCGCCACCGCCGCCGACCTCATCCCCACCGGCGCGATCGAAGAGAAACTGGTCTACCCCGTCACCACCGGCACCACCGACCACCCGAGCGGGTACGAGGGGGCTGTCGCCGAGTTCTACGACGCGGTCGCCGAACGCCTCGCCGTCCACCTCGACGCCGGGCGCACCGTGGTGGTGCTGTGCGCGGGCGACCCGATGTTCTACGGCTCGTACATGTACATCCACGACCGCCTCGCCGGAAGGTATGCGGCTGAGGTCGTGCCCGGAGTGACCAGCGTGTCGGCGGCCTCAGCGGCCATGGCCGAGCCGCTCGTGCGCCGCGACGACGTGCTCACCATCCTGCCCGGCACCCTCCCGGAACACGAGCTCGCACGCCGCCTGGCCGACACCCACGGCGCCGCGATCATGAAGCTGGGCAGGACGTTCCCCGCAGTCCGCGCAGCGCTCGGGCAGGCGGGCCGGCTCGACTCCGCGGTGTACGTGGAGCGGGCGTCGACGGGGAGCGAACGCCGGCTGCCGGTGCGCGAAGTCGACGCCGGCACGGTGCCGTACTTCTCGGTCATCCTCGCCCCGGGCGACGGTGTGCGCGGCGAAGCCGATCCAGGTGCCGTCACTTCCGGTGCGGCCGAGACGAGCCCGGCTCCTGCCGCCCCGGATCGGCGCGCCGGGGGTGCGGCGGTGCTCACGGTGGTGGGTCTCGGCCCGGCCGGTCAGCGCTGGCTCACGCCCGAGGCCGCGGAGGCCGTGGAGGCGGCGCGACACCTCGTCGGATACGGCCCCTATGTGGACAGGGTGCCGGTGCGCCCCGGGCAGCAGCGGCACCCGAGCGGCAACACCGTCGAGCTCGACCGGGCGCGCCAGGCGCTGGACCTGGCGCTCGCCGAGGAACCGGTGGCGGTGGTCTCCGGCGGTGACGCCGGCGTGTTCGGCATGGCGACCGCGGTGTTCGAAGCCGCCGAGGCCGATCCCGAACGCTACGGCCGCGTCGACATCCGGGTGCTGCCCGGCGTGTCCGCGTTCCAGGCCGTGGCGGCGCGTGCGGGGGCGCCGATGGGCGGCGACTTCGCGGTGCTGAGCCTGTCCGACAGGCTCAAACCGTGGGAGGTCATCGAGCGCCGGCTGCGCGCGGTCAGTACCGCCGACATGGCGCTGGCGATCTACAACCCGGCCTCGCGTGCCCGCACGGCGCAGATCGGGCGCGCCCGCGAGGTGCTGATCGAGGAGCGCGGCCGCGGCTGCCCGGTGATCGTGGGCCGCGCGGTGGGCCGGGCCGGCGAGTCGGTGGAGGTCACCACGCTCGGCGCACTCGATCCGACCACTATCGACATGCGGTGCCTGCTGATCGTGGGGTGCTCGGCCACCTCGGTGACCAAAAGCGGCCGGGTGTGGACTGCGCGGTCGGTGCGTTGAGCGGTCGGTACGTTGACCGGTCGATACGTCGAGTGGTCGGTACGTTGACCGCAGCGGACCGGCGGCCGCCGCTCGCCGGCCTGGCGCACCACGTCCTGCGCGCCGCAGTTGCACCGTGCCCCGAGTGACACGGTTCGGCCACGATTCCGGGCCCCGGTAGCCGGTTCCGGCCGTCGCGGCCTGGAATCGTGACCGAATGTTGTCACCGCGCCTGACCACTGTGCAGCAGACTCCGCGGCGGCACCGGGTACAGGCGGCCCGCGAGGCCCTTCTTCGATTCCACCGCCGCGCGGCGATGCTCAGCATCGAACCCCCCGCCCGTCGGCCGCGCCGGAATCGTGTCACCGTCGGACACCACGGTCCACCGCGACCCGGCGTCCACCAGCGAGGCGTGCTTGACCTCGTAGTAGCCCGGCTCCGTCGCCACGGCCACGCCGGACGCCCCGGCCGCCGCCGCCTTGAGGTGCAGGTGGAACCGGGTGCTCAGCCACGTCTGCCCCGCGGCCGCCGGCAATCCGTGGTGCCACAGTTCGCGGAACGGCACGAACCGCGCATCCGCGAGCCGCCCGCCCAGTCGGTCATAGGCCACCCGGTCCTTGCCGGGGATCCCCTCGACGACCGTGACCCGGTGGCCGGGAACCTCCCACGCGTCGAGCACCCGCCGCGCCCAGTGCGCCACCGCATCCGGTCCCGTGCAGGTGCCGCTGGTGAAGTGGTCGGTCAGGTCGGATTGCAGACACAGCACCACGCCGCCCCCGCCCGCCTGTCCCTCAGGCGCACGCACCGTCAGCCACGCGTCGTCTCCGGACTGCGATGCGCCGGGAACACCCGACAGTGCCTCGCGCGATTGCCTGTCGCGGGTGTCGAACACCGTGAAGTCCCGCGCCGCCGCACGCAGCGCCTCCCCCGCGGCCCCCTCCGGCTGCGGCATCAGCCCCTGCCCGCTGGCGAGCGCCCGGATCCCGAACCGTCGTGCCACCGCCGCGGCCGCCGTCACCAGCGCCGTATGGTGCGGCCACACCGCGTTGAGGTACCCGCCGCCGAGCAGGTGCAGCGAGTCGGCACGGTGCAGCAGGTCCACGCCCTCATCGATCCGCGGCTCGGCTCCGATGGTCGCCGCCGCGTGCGCGCACCATTCCCACACCGGCCCGGGGCGGTGGTTCTCGCCGGCCAGCGCGATCATCCGCCAGAGCGTGTCGACATAGGTCACGCGGGGGTGGGCGCCGCGGAGCAGGAGCGCGGCCTGGCCGGGAGTGTGGCAGTCGAGCACCACCTCGTCATGAGGGCGGACCCGCGCCAGGTGCTCGAGCCAGGCCCGGGCGATGAGCTCGTCGCCGTAATTGGGCAGCCCGGCGGGTGAGACCAGGTAGAGGATCCGCCGGTCAGGATCCCGACGCCCGAGTATCCGGGCCGCCCGCTCCCGGAACTGAGTACGCATCCCTCGAACGGTACCGGGAAACCGTCCGGCACCGGCTCCGACGGCGGTTTCCGGTGATCACGGGCTCCCGGCCCCGCACAGTGCAGGTCAGGATTCGCCGCGGTGCAGGACGCTCACCACGAAGTCCGACTCCGGTGTCCACGGCTTGAGGTCCCAGGTGGCGAATCGCTGACGTTCCCGCAGGCCCGCCCCCGCGACGTGCTCCTCGAACTCCTCGACCGTCAGCGTGCGGCCCATGCCGAACCCGACCACCAGTACTCCCTCGGTGGTCAGATGCCGTCCCACCGCCGCGAGCACGTCGGTCTCCGAGCCCGGCGCCACGAAGCATATGACGTTGCCGGCCATGACAGCGGCGTCGAACTCCCCGGTCACGCCGCGCGCCGGGAGGTCGAGCTCGGCCAGGTCGCCCACCAGCCACGTGGGGCCGGGATGGTCCTGTCCGGCGGCCTCGATCAGGGCCGGGTCCACGTCCACGCCCACCACCTCGTGGCCGCGTCGGTGCAGCTCGCCGCCGATGCGGCCCGGTCCGCAGCCCGCGTCCAGCACGCGCGCACCGCGCGGCACCATCGCGTCGATGAGCCGGGCCTCGCCGGTGAGGTCGGCCCCCTGGGCGGCCATGGCCCGGAAGCGCTCGATGTACCACGCGGAGTGGCCTTCGGAAGTCTCGCTGAACCATCGGGTCGGTCGTGCCATACCCCGGAGCCTAGTCACGACGGCCTCCTGCGGCCCGCGAGCCGCTGCGGGAACGTGTTCAGCCCTCCCGCACCCGCCGCGGATCGTAGAGGTGCGAGTCGAGCCCGCACGCCGCCGCCGCGCCCCGGTCCATCGCGGTACCGACCAGGATGACCGCGGTGCGCCGCAGCCCTTCGGCCTCCACCAGGTCTGCGATGGTGGCGAGCGTCCCACGCAGCACCACCTGTTCCGGCCGCGAGGCGTGGGCGACGACGACGGCCGGGCAGTCGGCGCCGTACTCGCCGACCAGTTCCTCGGCCAGCTCGCGGACGCGGGTGATCGCCAGGTGCAGCACCAATGAGGCGCGCAGGCCTGCCACTGCCTGCAGCGACTCCGACGCCGGCATCGGGGTCGACCGCGCTTGCGTGCGGGTGAGCACCACCGTCTGCACCTCCCCCGGCACCGTCAGCTCCGTGCCCAATGCGGCGGCGGCCGCGGAGTACGCCGGGACCCCGGGGGTGACGTCCCAGGGCACGCCCGCCGCGTCCAGCCGGCGGGTCTGTTCGGTGAGGGCCGAGTACACCGACGGATCGCCCGAGCACAGCCGCACCGCGTCGAGACCGCGCCGGTGCGCGTCCACCAGGTGCCCGATGATCCGCTCCAGGTCCAGCCCTTGCGTATCGATCAGTTCGGCACCCTCGCCGCAGTGCGAGAGCACCTCCTCGTCCAGGTAGGTGCCCGCATAGAGGACCACGGGCGCCGCCCGCAGCAGCTGCACCGCCCGCAGCGTCAGCAGGTCGGCCGCCCCTGGCCCCGCCCCCACGAAGTGCACGGTCACGCCCGGTCCCCTTCCGCCGTCTCCTGCTTCACCACGCTCCATTGCACCACCGGCCGCATCGGCTCCCACCCGGTGAAGGTGCCGATGGGCGCCGCGGTGTCGATCGCGTAGCGCACCAGTTCGCCGCCGCGCCGCCGGTGCTGCGCGGCCAGGACCGCCTGGGTCTCCAGGGTCACCGCGTGGGCCACCAGCCGCCCGCCGGCGGGCAGTGCCGCCCAGCACGCCTCGAGCACTCCGGGCCGGCTGCCTCCCCCGCCGAGGAACACCGCATCGGGCCGTTCCAGACCGGCGAGCGCGTCGGGGGCGGCCCCCTCGATGACGGAGACCAGGTCCGGAACGCCCAGTCGTGCCGCGTTGCGCCGGATGACGGTGGCCCGCCCCGCGTCCCGCTCCACCGCGAGCACCCGGCACTCGTCGGCAGCGCGCGCCCATTCGATACCGACGGAACCGGCACCGGCGCCCACATCCCAGAGCAGCTCCCCGGGACGCGGCGCGAGTGCGGATACGGCGGCGGCGCGTATGGGGCGACGGCTCAGCTGGCCGTCGTTCTCGTACGCGTCGTCGGGCAGCCCGGGCAGGAGCGAGAGCCCCGGGCCGCCCCGGCATTCCACGCACACCAGGCCGAGTGCGGCGCCCTCGACGTCGATCATGCCGCCCGCGGTCCCGTCGCGGCGCGACTCCGATGCCCCGCCCAGATCCGCCAGCAGGGTCACGGCCGAGTCGCCGAAGCCCTCCTCCGTCAGCAGCCGGGCGACGGCGGCGGGCCCGGAACCGTCGCCGGTGAGCACGATCAGCCGCCGCCCCGGCGCGAGGTGACGGCGCAACCGGTCGGCGTCGCGCCCCACCAGGGTCACCACCGTGCACTCCTCGGCGGGCCAGCCCATGCGGGCGCGGGCCAGCGCCGCCGAGGACACCGCGGGGATCACCCGGACGGCGCCGACGCCCAGACGGCGCACCAGGGTGGACCCGATGCCGGACACCATCGGGTCCCCGGAGGCCAGCGCCACGATGCGCCGGCCACGGTGCCGTTCCAGCAGTGCGTCCAGCCCGTCGAGCAGCGGCGACGGCCACGGTGCGCGCTCGGCGGACGGCGCCGCACCGGCGGGCACCATCGCCAGGTGGCGTTCGCCGCCCAGCAGCACGTCGGCCCCGTCCGCGGCCGCCCGTCCGGCGGGGTCCACCGTCGCCCATCCGCCCGCACCGATCCCGACGACCGTCACGCGCGCCTCCGCCAGCGAACCCATGTCGC
>CAYVJJ010000090.1:0-9432 GCA_964451655.1 uncultured Mycobacteriaceae bacterium
GCGCAGCAGAGCGCCCGGCCTGACGGGGGGAAATCCTCTGTTCGTCGGACAGACGAAACGATCCGATCCTGCCGGAGCGGATGGTGGCCCGACCGTCAGCGGCGCTTGCGGCGGTGCTTGCGGCGCGGTCCCGCGATGAGCAGCAGGCCCACCACGCCCGCGGCCACCACGAAGGCCCACCGCAGGTCCACGGCACCCAGGAATGCCAGCGAGAACGGCCCGATCAGGGCCCAGCCGGCCACCAGGAGGGCCGCGAGGGCGGCCAGAAGCATCGGCACGGACGGGCCACGCCGGACCCGCGCGCCGGCACCCGCATCACCGGCGTCTTCCGGGCCGTTCGCGGTGCTGCCGTGCATGGCGCTGTCGTGCACGCTGTCGTCGTCAGCCATGGCGGACCTCCACATCTCCGATGGTGCTGCCGGCGTCGAGGGTCAGGACCGGCCCCTGCGCGGGCGGCCGCGCCGCATCCCGGGGGAGGCAACGGCTGTCGCCGACGGTGGCGCCGCAGGTCGCCTCGACGGTCATCTCCGGCGGGACGATCACCTCCACCTGCCCCAACGTGGCTTTCACCTCGACCGTCGCATCTGCGGTGAGGTCGAGGCCGCGCAGGTCCAGAAGGATCTCGCCGGCGCCCACGTGGTACTCGGGCTGCAGTTCGGCCATGGTGGTGGGCCGGTACTGCCGTTGGCCCACACCACCGTCGGCGTCGAGCTGTCCGGCGAGGGAGCCCAGGATGACGAAGCCCGCCAGCGGCGCCGCGACCACGAGCAACCCGTGTCCGGTCCGCAGGAACGCGCCCACCGCCAGGCCCGCGGCGACGACGGCGAGCGCGACGGCGCCGATCCGGGGCGCGGTCAGCCAGTGGGCCCCCGCGGCGGCGACCGCGGAACAGACCGCGGCCGCGAGCAGTGCCAGCCCCAGTGTGAACGCGGTCAGCCGAGAGCGGCGTGGGCGCGGTGCCGGCGGATCCGCCTTGGGGGGCGGATCCGGAAGATCCCACGCGAACGGTGCGGCCCCCAGCGGATCCCACTCGGGCGGCGTCGCCGCAGAGTCGGTGTCCGAGTCGTCGGCATCGTCTTCGGAACCTGCTTTGCCGACCGATTCCGCAGCCGATGCTGCGACGGACCCGGGCGCGGCAGTCTCCGCGCCGGAGTGACCGACCGCGCCCGATGCGCCGCCGGCACCCGCGGTGTCCGCGCCGGCGGTGCTGCCGGTGGCGGGGTCGCCCGGCGGATGCGGGCGACGCCGGTACAGCAGATAGAGCGCGCCCAGCATGAGGACGGCGCCGAGCAGTCCCGCGCTGCCGCGTCCCTCGCCGACGGGGAGGGTGGAGACCGCGACGATGCCCAGGATCACCAGGAGCACGACGTTCTTCACGCGGGAGGGGCCCCGTTTGCGGCGGCGCTGCGGATACGCGTAGGCCTGCGGGCCGTACGCCCAGCGGGGGTCGTAGGCGCCCTGCTGTCCGTACGCTCCGTAGTGATAGCCCGGGGGGCCGTACTGCTGTCCCGGGCTTCCCGCATAACGCTGGTGCTGCGCGTAATACTGCTGCGCGGCGTAATTCTGCTGGGCGGCGGAGTACTCCGCGTAGCCGCCGGCGGTATAGGGCGCGGCGGAGTGACCGTGAACGGGCCCGTAGTCCGTCTCGGGACGCACGGCCGGCCCGGGGAACAGCAGCCAGCACGCCGCGTACAGCCAGACGCCGGCGCCCCCGAAGATCGCGGAGACCACGAATGCGACCCGCACCAGCAGGGGGTCGATGTCGTAGCGGTAGGCGATGCCCGCCGCCACGCCGGCTATCTTGCCCTGCTCACGCAGCCGCCGCGGGCGGGTCCGCCAGAGGTCGCGCAGCTCGTCCGGGATGCCGTCGAGGCGGGGCGGTCCCGTGTGTCCGGTGGAGGTCATGCACCCATCGTGGCGTCGAAAGGTGCGTCGCACCATCGGGGATCGCCCTGATCCGTACCCGGGACGAGGGCCGGCCGGCATCCGGTGCGGGCGCGCGAAATCAGGGTGACTCCCGATGTCAGGGCTCCGGCCGCATGCCAGGATCGATGTGTGACCACCGACCGCCCGCGCGTGCCGATGCGGCAGCCGCACTACGCGGCGCCGCCGTTGCAGCGGCGCCGGTCCGCCGTGCTGGGCGGGGTCGCGGGCGGTGTCGCCGATCATCTCGGAGTGGACGCGACGAAGATCCGCGTGGTCTTCGCGCTGCTGGCGGTGCTCGGCGGCGCGGGCATCGTCGCGTACGCGCTGCTGTGGATCTTCATGCGGCCGGGCGGAGGCGGGGACGTCACGTCATCGGCGGAGCGCCGGCGGGCCGCGGGGCTGATCGTGCTGGGGGTGGCGGGGGCCTTCGCATCCAGCTGGCTGTTCAGCGGCACGGCGGCGTCGGTGATCGTGCCGATCGTCGTGGTGGGCATCGGCGCCGCGCTGGTGTGGCGCGAGTTCGACGCGGACGGGCCGCGATCGATCATCGGCATGCCCCGGCACCCCACCGCCCTCACGTGGGCACGTGTGGTGGCGGGCGTGAGCCTGGTCGTGGTGGGCCTGGGCGTGGTGGTGCTGGCGCGGGTGGATCTGGCGGCTCTGCGGTCCTCGCTCCTCGCGGTGGTGGTGACGCTGCTGGGGGTCGGATTGCTGTCGGTGCCGATCTGGCTGCGCATGGTCCGCACCCTCAACGAGGAGAGGGCGGCCCGCATCCGTGACGCCGAGCGCGAGGAGATCGCCTCACACCTGCACGATTCCGTGCTGCAGACGCTGGCACTGATCCAGAAACAGCCGGAGGAGACACAGCAGGTGCTGCGGCTGGCGCGGTCGCAGGAGCGGGAACTGCGCCAGTGGCTCTTCGGCGGCGACCGCACTGCGCAGAACAGCCTGTCCGAGGCGTTGCGGTCCGCGTGCGCGGAGGTGGAGGACCACTACGGGGTGACCATCGACCCGGTGTTCGTCGGCGACCTGGACGCGGCCGCCCCGCCCGGCCGGCCCGGGGCGCAGGCATTGGTGGCCGCCGCGCGCGAGGCGATGGTCAACGCGGCCAAGCATGCCGGTGTGCAACGGGTGGACCTGTATGCGGAGGCCCGGACCGGTGCGGTGCACGGCGGCGAATCGCCGGCCCACGGCGCGGAGGGGCGGGCGGTGAGCGTGTTCGTGCGTGACAGGGGTGTCGGTTTCGACCCCGATGCGGTCCCCGGCGACAGGAAGGGCGTCACCGGCTCGATCCGTGCGAGAATCGCCCGGCACGGTGGCGCCGCCGACATCCGCTCGGGCCCGGAGCGCGGCACGGAGGTCCGGCTGACCATGCCGTTCCCCTCCGACGGGGCGGCGCGGGCCCGTGCGACCGCAGTGGAGACGCGGCAGGACGAAAGGGATGCCAGTGGGTGAGACGCTGCGCGTGTTCCTGGTGGACGATCACGCGGTGTTCCGTTCGGGGGTGCGCGCCGAACTGGGGCGGGAGCCGGATATGACGCTGGTCGGCGAGGCGGGGGACGTGGCGGGGGCGATCGAGGGGATCCGCACGGCACGCCCGCACGTGGTGCTGCTCGACGTCCACATGCCGGACGGCGGCGGGGTCGCGGTGCTGCGGGGCGTCGATCGGCCGGGTACGGGCGGCGCGCCCGACGCCGGCGACGGCGCGCCGGACCCGGTGTTCCTGGCGCTCAGCGTCTCCGATGCGGCCGAGGACGTCATCGCCGTGATCCGGGGCGGGGCGCGCGGATACGTCACCAAGACCATCTCCGGCGGAGAGCTCGCGGAGGCCGTGCGCCGCGTGGCGGGCGGCGACGCGGTGTTCAGCCCGCGGCTGGCGGGGTTCGTGCTCGACTCGTTCACCGGTCGTTCTCCTGTGCCGGAGCCGGCCCTCGACCCCGAATTGGACTCGCTCACGCCGCGGGAACTCGAGGTGCTCCGGCTCCTGGCGCGCGGCTACACCTACCGCGAGATCGGCGAGGATCTGTTCATCTCGGTGAAGACCGTCGAGACGCACGCGTCGAACGTGCTGCGCAAGACTCAGCAGTCCAACCGCAATGCGCTCACGCGGTGGGCGAGCCGACGCCGACTGGACTGACCGGAGGGGGCAGGGCTGAGCGGACGGGTATCGCAGGCCTCCGGGGGTCTGTGATCGATTCTGGTGAAAAGATCTCGCACAGGTCACGGAACGGCTACGGTCTAGGCGTCCGGTCGGGGGACAACACCAATCGCCGAGCCGCGTGGAGGGTGCGTCGGCGGTGCAGAACGCGTGATTCGAGGAACCTATGGCCAGTGCCGTGCCGCCATCCGATGTGCCGCAGATCGGGCGGTCTCCGTCCATGAAGGCGGAGTCGCGTTCACGATGGCGGGTGCGCGGCCGGCGGGCGGGCCGTCTCCGCGGCCGGATCGTGATGACGATGCTGTCCGCTGCGGCGCTGTTCGTGGGCGGCACCACTGCGGCAGGAGCCGCCCCGATCCCGGGCGTCCCGCTCCCGTCGCCGGACAGCCTGACCGGACCGCAGAGTTCACTGGGGTCGCTGTCGCCGGACTCGGGCCGGGTCGACACCGGTGAGGGGCCCAACCCGGTGGTGCTGCCGATCGCCGCCGATCCGAGCGTGGTCCGTGCCCCGGACGGCACCTATTACCTGTATGCGACGTCGGACGACTGGCAGGACGGCGGCGGCATGCACCACATTCCGATATTCCGGTCCGCAAACCTGGTGGACTGGGACCACGCCGGGGACATGTTCGCAGAGAAACCCGGCTGGGTCGACGCCGGTGGCGGCCTGTGGGCCCCCGATGTGCACCTGGTCGACGGCCGCTACGTCGTCTACTACTCGGTGGGTGCGACGGCCGACCCGTGCATCGGCATGGCCACGTCGGACTCGCCGACCGGTCCGTTCACCGACCTCGGGCATCCGGTGTTCTGCTCGTCCGACGTCGGAGTCCCCGGCACCATCGACCCGAACGTCTACTACGACGGCGGGACGCCGACGATGTTCGTGGGCAACTTCGGCGGCATCTACGCGATCCCGCTCACGGCCGACGGGACCGCCGTGGCCGGCGAGAACCCCGAGGACGCACCGGTCCAGGTGGCGGGCGACGGCTACGAGGCCCCCTACATCCAGCACAAGGACGGCTATTACTACCTCTACACGTCGGCCGGGAACTGCTGCACCGGCGCCGCGACCGATTACCGGGTGTATGTGGGCCGGTCGGAGAACCTCCTGGGTCCCTATGTCGACTCGTCGGGCACCGACATGCTCGACGAGGGCGGAGACCTGATTCTGTCCAAGAACCTGTCCTGGATCGGCCCCGGCCACGTCACGATCGTCACCGATGATGCGGGCACGGAATGGGTGATGTACCACGCGGCACCCGCATCGGCGCCGCGGCTGGGGGCGGGGCCGCAGAACCGCGAGGGGATGATCGACAAGCTCAGCTGGGTCGACGGATGGCCGCGGATCGGTGACGGCACCCCGTCGTCCACCGCGCCTGCAGTGCCGTACATCGCGGGGCAGGATCAGCCGGCGGCGGAATGAGCCGGCCCCCGGCCGTCGGCGCAGACACGTCAGAACACGCTGATCACCAGCAGAAGCAGGATCAGTACCAGCACTACCGCCACCGCCGCGACGATGGTGATCCGCAGCAGCCACTCACCGCCCTGCGCCCGCGGGGGCGAGGTGTGCCGCGGCGTGCGGGACGACGCGTCCGGGTGGATGCGGGACGGCTGGGCGTGCCGCTCGTCGCCCCACGGGACGGTGGCGAGCGCCGGATTGTCCGGTTTGCGCACCTGGTCCAGCGGGGTGGCGTGCTGCACGGCGATGAGCCCGCCGACGGTGCTGCCCGGCACCGCCTTGCTGCGCTGACGGATCCCGCCTGCCTTGCGCACCCACACCGGGATCCGTCCGTCGGGGGCCAGCAGCGGCGAGGCGAGCACCACCTCGGGGTCGAGCTCGTCTCCCGCCGCGACGAGCGCGAGCCGGTCGCGGACCTCGGCCATGGCGGGGCGGCGTGACGGTTCGGGCTCGAGCATGGCGAGCACCACGCCCATCGCCGGGTGCGTGGACAGCGGCGCGGTCACCTCGCCGCGCGCCACGTTCTGCAGCACCACCGCATGGTCCTCGTCCACGCCGAACGGTGGCAGACCCTCGATAGCGGTGTACAGCGCGGCGCCCAGCGAGAACACGTCGCTGGCGGTGGTCGGCGCATGGCCGCGGGCGATCTCCGGAGCGAAGTACGCGGGCGTCCCGACGATCACATCGTCGCCCACTCCGGCGGGATCCGGCCCCTCCGGTCTCTCCGGCGCCGCGGAGTCGTCGTGCGCGGCGCGGGCGATGCCGAAGTCGCTGATCTTGACGACGCCGGCGGCCGTGCCGCGGTCCGCGATGAGGATGTTGCCCGGTTTGATGTCCCGGTGCAGGATCCCCGCCGCGTGGGCCTCCTGCATCGCATCCGCCACTTGGGCGCCGATCTGCGCAGCCTGCTCCGGGGGCAGCGTCCCCGTCATGTGCAGCACCTGCGCCAGGCTGCACGACGGCAGGTACTCGAGCACGATCCACGGGGCGCCCTGATCGAGGGTCACGTCGAACACGCGGGTGATGTGGGGGCCGGACAGGCGGGAGACGATGCGGCCCTCGTGCAGCGCGCGGGTGCGGAGCGACTCGGCACGCTCCGCCTCCAGGCCGGCGGTCTCGGCGATCTGCTTGAGGGCAACCTCCCTGTCCAGCAGGATGTCCCGGGCCAGCCACACGGTGCCCATACCGCCGCCGCCCAGGCGGGACTGGAGGCGGTAGCGGCCGGCCACCAGATAGTCCGGCCCGGCGACGTGCGGGGAGGGCGAGGAACCGGTCACTTCACGAGATTACCGGAGCCGCCCGTCCGCGTCCCACGCCGCGAGTACCGCGCGGATGACGGCGATGAGCATCAGCGGCTGGTCGGCCATCGGGTGGTGGCCGGTGCGCGGCAGCTCGAACACCAGCGCTCCGGGGCCGAAGCGTGCGCGCATCTCCGCGAACACCGTGTCGGTGATGATGCCGTCCTGCGCGCGGAAGTAGGCCATCGGGCATGACGGTGCTCCTGCGCCCAACGCGTCGTTTCCGTCGCGTCCGGTCATCGACGGATCGAACTTCCATGACCAGCCGCCGGGCACCTCGCCGAGCGACGTCCGTGCGACGTGCTCCATCACGTACGGCAGCACGGTCGGCTGCGTCGGCACCAGGCGGAAGTGCTCCATCGCGGTGGCGGCATCCGGGTAGACCTTCTTGGGTCGGCGCAGTGCGGAACCGCGGGTCTCCTCCTCGTGCGGCGTGCGGAGCCGGATCGGCGAGTCGATCACCTGGATGCCGCCGATCCGGGCCCCGTGCAGGTGCGCGGCGACATAGGTGACCATCCCGCCCATGCTGTGCCCGACGATGACCGGGCGCGGCCCCAGGCCCGCTGCATCGGCGACCGCCATGAGTTCGTCCGTCCACTGCGCCAGCGAGTAGTGCGGACGGGTGTCGCTGTCGCCGTGGCCGGTGAGGTCGAGGGCCGCGACCCGGTGGGCGCAGGCGAGTTGCGGTGCGATGTGGTCCCACCAGTGCGTATGCGCGGCGCCGCCGTGGACCAGCAGGATGCCGGGTCCGCCCGGCGCGGTGCCCGGCGCCCGGCCGCCGGCGGAAGCGGGACCGGAGTCCGCGCGCAGGTCCCAGACGCGGTAAGCGACCTGCGCGCCGTCCACACTCACGCTTCCGCGGTGCGCCGCGGTCGCCACGGCATCGGTGAACCATTGCGGGGCGCTCGTCACGGGGTCCATGGGGCGAACTTACGGGAGTGCGCGGGGATGCGCGGGCGGAGGGGGCGGGCGCGGTCCCCCGCAGGTGCGCGGGCTGCGAACGACCGGAACTCCGTTCGGATAATGCGCTGATCAGGCCGTGCACGTCGGATATGCTGAGGGTGATCCGCACCACTGAGGAAAACGCCCCTTCGGGGGTTGTGCGGCGGCTAGTGATCAATGCATTGGATGATGCAGGACGGAAGGGTGAATCGTGGCTGAGAAGATCCGCGGTCCGCAGAAGCTGGGACCGCTGACGCCGCTGGTCGGCGAATGGGAAGGCGATGTCGGCGTCGACCTCTCGTACCACAACAAAGAAGACGAGACGTCCAAGACCAGTTACTTCGAGCATGCGTGGTTCAAGCCGATCCCGATCCAGGAGAACGGCCGGCAGACCCTGTGGGGCCTCAACTACGGGATGACCGCGTGGCGGCACGGTGAGGAGGCGATGGACCCCTTCCACGACGAGGTCGGGTTCCTCCTGTGGGACAGCCAGCGTCAACTGATCATGCGTGACGTGGTGTTCGGCCGCGGTATCGCGATCCTGGCCGGCAGCACCGCCGACCGGCACGACACCGAGCTGCGGTTCGATGCCAAGCCCGGCGCCCCGGACTTCGGCATCCTGCAGAACCCGTATCTGCTCGAGCGCGCCGAGATCACCGATTTCACGAGCGTGTTCAGGATCGAGGACGAGCAGACGTTCAGCTACACCTCCGATCTGGGGCTGAAACTCGCGGCGACCGGCGAGCACATGCACCACACCGACGAGAACACGCTGACACGGGTCAAGCGGTTCCATCCGAGCAGCCAGTTCGCGTGACCGGATTCCGGTGGCGGACCCGGTCCGACAACGGTGACGGACCGGCGTCAGGGCTGATCCCCCGCGGTGCCGGAGGCCGGCGGGGGATCAGCCCTGACGCGTCAGCGTGACGACGGTGCCGTCGTGCGCAGTGGCAGCGGGACCGGTCAGCGTGAGGACGTCCCCGTCGAGGACCGCGTGCGGTCCTGACGCGAGGAAGTCCGACAGCCACTGGTCCTGGTCCATCAGCGGCCGGTCGCAGGCCATCATCGTGCTCGCCAGGCGCGGGGCGGTCAGCGTGCCGTCGGCGAGCGTGTAAGGACCGAAGAGGCGGTTGCACCCTGCGTGCAGCGAGACCGAATCCCCCTGGAACACGGCCTCGATGTGCGAGCCCGGGGCCAGCGGGTGCCCGGCGACGTCGGTGCCGGTGAAGGTGGCGCCGTCGAGGTCGGCGGGCGTCGGCGGGTGCCCGGCGGGGTCATCCGGCGGGTGGTGATCGGTCACGGCGGTGTCACCTCCTGCGGAGACGCGGGTGGCCGCCGCCTCTGCGGGAGCCGGCTGTTCGCTGTTGCTGCACGCGCCGAGGGTCGCGGCGGCCGCGGCCGCCGCGAGGGCTGCGGCGGCGGTGCGGCGTGCACCGGGGGAGACAGGGCGGCGCGTCATGGTCCGGGACATGGCACCGAGGGTAGTGCCCGGAAGCCGTTACGGCCTGCTGCCCGGGCCCGCGCCGAGGACCCCCGCCGCGGCCGCCGCGGAGAGCACCGCGCCGAATGCCGTCACCGACCACGCGGTGCCGACGACGCCGCCGAGCGCGGCCAGCCCGATCACCGGCAGCGCCATGCCGAAGTAGGAG
>CAYVJJ010000091.1:0-9218 GCA_964451655.1 uncultured Mycobacteriaceae bacterium
GGGAACCGGTGTCCGTCTCATGCAGGCCGTACTCGGTGAGGACCTGCTTCTTCTCATCGGTGGTCAAAGCCACGGAGATACTCCTGATCACTGTGGTCCGCGCACGTGAAACCGGAACGCCCCTGCAGGAGGATGCACCCGCAGGGCGGCGACGCCCCCGTGGCCGGGGGCACTCCCGCGACGGGGATCGCATTCCGGGGTGCAGCCACCGCGAACCGCAGCCGCACCGGCGGCGAAGTCTACCAGCACGTCCACCCCGCCCCCGAGGCGACGGGGCGCGCCGCCGGGTGCCGGCGCCCCGCTCGCTGCGGCCCGTCAGGCCCCGGCGCGGTCCGCTTCGAGGATCGCACGCGCCTTGTCCACATCACCGGCCATCGCCGCGATGAGGTCCTCCACGGAATCGAACGGTTCCATCGTCCGGATCCGCGCCACGAAGTCCACCGAGACGTGCTGCCCGTACAGGTCCACCTCCTTGTCGAGCACGAACGCCTCGACCGTCCGCACCTGACCGGAGAAGGTGGGATTGGTGCCCACCGATACCGCAGCCGGATACGGTACGCCCGGCTCCAGTGCCGAGCCGCCGGTGTCGTAGCCGTAGCGCGTGAACCAGGCCGCGTACACGCCGTCGGCCGGGATCGCCGTGTGCGGCGCACTGTCGACGTTCGCCGTGGGATATCCCAGGTCCCGGCCCCGCCGCTGGCCACGCACCACCACGCCGTCGACCCGGTGCGGCCGACCGAGCGCGACATGCGCGGCCTCCACGTCCCCGGCGGCGACGCACGACCGCACATAGGTGGACGAGACCGTGACCTCATCCTCCGTGAGCAGTCGCACGCCCTGCACCAGGAACCCGAAGCGCTCCCCCAGCTCGGCGAGCATCGGAACGTCGCCCGCCGCCTTGTGCCCGAAGCCGAAGTTGTCCCCCACCACCACCTCGGCCACGTGGAGACGCTCGACCAGCAGCTCATGCACGAACCGCTCCGGTGAGAGTTTCGCGAGCTCCGACGTGAACGGCAGAACGAAGAACACGTCGATCCCGAGCGCCCCCGCCAGCTCCGCCCGCCGCTCGAGAGTACTGAGCTGCGCCGGGTGGCTGCCGGGCCGGATCACCTCCGACGGGTGCGGGTCGAAGGTCATCAGCACCGCGCGCAATCCCCGCCGGCGGGCGGCCTGCACCGCGGCGTCGATCAGCTCGCGGTGTCCGCGGTGCACCCCGTCGAACACGCCGATGGTCACCACGCACCGGCCCCAGTCGGCCGGGATCTCGTCGGGTCCTCGCCACTTCAACACGGCACGAATACTACGTCGGCCCGGTCCCCCCGCTCGTGCGGCCTGCGGTGGGAATGCGGGCCGTCACCGCATAGGCTCGTGCACGATGACCGACCATGCGAGTTCAGAGACGCCCGCCGGGCGGGCACACGGCCGCACCCCGGCGGAGCCGCAGTCCGGCGCGCCCGGGGCCGGCCGCAATCCCGCAGCGGCTCTGACCCCCGTGGCGCAGGACTACCTCAAGGTGATCTGGACGGCCACGGAGTGGGACGACGAGCCGATGTCCACCAAACTGCTGGCCGAGCGCCTCGGGTCCGCCGCGTCCACCGTGTCGGAGACCGTCCGGCGCCTGGCCGACCAGGGGCTGGTGGACCATGTGCGGTACGGGGCGATCACCCTGACGGAGTCGGGCCGGGCGGCGGCGCTGGCGATGGTCCGGCGCCACAGGCTCATCGAGACCTTCCTGGTGCGGGAGCTCGAGTACAGCTGGGCCGACGTGCATGACGAGGCCGAGGTGCTCGAGCACGCGGTGTCGGACCTGCTTGTCGCGCGCATCGACGCCAAGCTGGGCCGCCCCGACCGGGACCCGCACGGCGATCCGATCCCTCGCGCAGACGGCACGCTGCCGGAGATCCCGGGACAGCGGCTCACCGGGCTCGACGCCGATGCCGCCGGGACCATCACACGCATCTCCGACGAGCACCCGGACATGCTCCGGTACTTCGACGGACTCGGCATCGCCCCGGGGGTGATGCTGACCGTGCTGGAACACCGTGAGTTCGCCGGCACCATCTCGGTGCGCGTGCACGCGTCCGGAGGCGAGCGCCGGGCGCACACGATCGAGTTGGGCAGGCCCGCCGCCGACGCCATCTGGCTGGTGCCCGCGGACCCCGCCTGATCCGTTGCCGACCGCCCGGCACCGCCGGGCGGAGTCCTGCCGGTCAGGTCGTCCTACCGGTCGGGTCCTCATCCCGGGCCGTCGTGCCGGTCAGCGCAGCGTGGCCGGGCGCACCACCATCACCGAGGACGCGCGCCGGCCGCTCTCCTTCACCAGCGCGATCACGCGCCCTTCCGGATCCACCACCCCGTAGACGCCTTTCATCCCGATCGGCTGGAGCCAGCGTCCTTGGCTGATCGACTCGGCCTCGTCGGCGGTGATGTCGCGCAGCGGGAAGGCGGTGCGGACGGACCGGTCGATGTCGAGGCTGACCGCGGGCGCCTCCTGGATGTCGGCGAGGGGGCGCGCGTGCTCCAGCCCGAACGGCCCCACCCTGGTGCGCCGCAGCGCGGTGAGGTGCCCGCCCACCCCCAGGGCGGCGCCCAGGTCCCTGGCCAGAGCACGCACGTAGGTGCCCGACGAGCAGTCCACCTCGACGTCCAGATCGAGCAGGTCGCCGATCCTGCGTTCTGCGGTCACGTCGAAGCGGTCCACCGTCACCTGCCGCGCCGGGAGGGAGACGTCCTCGCCGTCGCGGATGAGCGCATGCGCACGCCGGCCGCCGACCTTGATGGCGGAGACGCTGGACGGCACCTGCGCGATCGTGCCGCACAAGGCCTCCACTGCCGGCTCCCAGCGTGCACGTTCCACGGCCGATGCAGCCGCGCCTCCCACGCGCTCGCCGGTCGCATCGTCGGTGGTCGTCGCGAAGCCCAGGCGGATGGTGGCGGTGTAGGACTTGGTGGTGAGGGCCAGCAGGCCCAGCAGCTTGGTGGCGCGTTCGACGCCGACGACCAGTACGCCCGTCGCCATCGGGTCCAGGGTGCCTGCGTGACCGACGCGCCGCGTGTCGAACGCTTTGCGGCACCGCGCCACCACGTCGTGGCTCGTCGCCCCTTCCGGCTTGTCGACGATGACGAGCCCGGCATCGGCCAGGGTCGCCTGAGATTCTCCACGCCTCGACACAACACGGAATTACATCACGACGATCGCCGTGACCACCAATCCGCCCGCGACGATCCACCTGCCCTCGAGGATCTCCAGCGGGGCTCCGGCGACGGCGTGGCCCGGGACGAGGATCCGCGAGCGGAACCGGCCGGTGACCACGCTCCCATCCGAGTCGGCGTCGCAGGTCAGCGCGATGTCCGCATCCTCGAATCCCAGCCAACGGTGCGTGAGCGGGTACCACGCTTTGTACGTCGACTCCTTGGCGCTGAACAGGACCCGGTCCAGGTGCACCCCCGGCGGTCCTGCGCCCGCACCGTCGAGCGCGGCGATCCTGTCCCGCTCAGTGGCCAGGCTCACCGATCCCAGCACCCCCTCGGGCAGCGGGCCGTTCTGCTCCGCGTCGATGCCGACCGAACGCACCTGCAGCGCGAAGCCCAGCGCCGCCGCCCGGTAGCCGTCGGTGTGGGTCATGCTGCCGACGAGCCCGCGGGGCCACTGCGGTGCGCCTTTGTCCCCCTTGGGCAGCGCCGTCGGCTCCACGCCCAGGCGGGCCATCGCCGTCCGCGCGCAGTGCCGCACACTCGCGTACTCGGCGCGCCGGCGCGCCACTGCACGGGCGATCTGGAGTTGCTCCTCCGGAAAGAGTTCCGCGTCCGCCGGGTCGGCGAACAACTCGGCCGACTCGACACCGCCCGGAAGGATCCGTTCGATCATCCGCGCAACCTCGCCCTGAGCCGTTCGAATTCCCGTTCCTGCTGCGCGGTGATCGGAAAGTGCCCGCCCCACTTGTTGAGGTCGCCGGGACGGTAGACCGGCTCCGGAAGGATCTGGCGCAGCACCGGCTCCTGCAGTCCGCGGCGTCGCCACTCCCGCGGATACCCGACCGAGACCTCTTCGAACCGCACGCCGTCGTAGTACGTGGTACGCGGAATGTGCAGGTGTCCGTAGACGGCGCACACCGCGCGATAACGCCGATGCCAGTCGGCGGTGGCGTCGGTGCCGCACCACATGGCGAACTCCGGGTGCAGCAGCACGTGGGTGGGTTCGCGCACCAGCGGCCAATGGTTGATGAGAACCGTCGGCAGGTCCGGGTCCAGTGCGTCCAGGCGGAGTCTGGTCTCGCGGAGTCGCGCGGCGCACCAGGCCTCGCGTGTGGCGTAGGGGCGGGAGGACAGCAGGAACTCGTCGGTGGCCACCACGCCCCGATCCCGCCCCTCGGCCAGTCCCTGCGCCTTGTCCTCCGCTCCGGAGGGCAGCCAGCTGTAGTCGTAGAGCAGGAACATCGGCACCACGACCGCGGGCCCGCCATCGCCCTCCCACACCGGGTACGGGTCCTCGGGCGTGACGACACCCAGCTCGCGGCAGTCGCTCACCAGCCGGTCGTACAGGTCCACTCCGTGCAGTTGCACAGGGTCTTTGGCCGTGGTCCACAGCTCGTGGTTGCCGGGGACCCAGATGACCTTGGCGAACCGCTGCGCGAGCTGCTCCAGAGTCTCGGCGACTTCGTCCGTGCGCTCGGCCACGTCGCCCGCGACGATCAGCCAGTCGTCGTCGGAACCGGGCCGCAGCCCGTCCGTCACCGGCTTGTTGCCGCGGTGCCCCACGTGCAGATCACTGACCGCGAGCAGTCGGCCCACGTGTCCTCCTCGTTCGACTTCGCGTCCGGCGCCGCCGTCAGACCGGCGCGGTGCCCGGCACGGCCCACCTGCCGGACAGCGTCCGCGCCACGACCGCGCCCAGTCTCAGTACCAGGAACGCCACGAGTCCACACCATATGCCGCGCAGCCCCCAGTCCCAGACGAGGGCCGCCCAGATGATCGGCAGGAACCCGCCGAGGGCGCCGATCAGCGTGGCCGTGCGCAGGAACCGTGCATCGCCCGCACCGAGCAGCACCCCGTCCAGAGCGAACACCACCCCGCCGAGCGGGATCAGCGCCACGAACAGCCACCACACGCCACCGATCTGGTCCAGGACCGCGGCGTCGTCGGTGAACACGGCGGGCACCAGGGTGAAGCCGGCGGCGAACACCGCGGCGAGCGCCACCGACAGCGCCGTGGACCAGCGGGTGATGCGCCACGCGAGCGAGCGGGCTCCGGCCACGCGCCCGCCGCCGAGCGCGGCGCCCACCAGCGCCTGGGCCGCAATCGCCAGCGAGTCGAGCACCAGTGTGAGGAAGTTCCACAACTGCAGGACCACTTGGTGCGCTGCGAGCGCGGGAGCACCGAAACGCGCCGCCACTGCCGCCGCCGACAGGAAGCACGCCTGGAAGCCCAGGCTGCGCAGGATCAGGTCGCGGGCCATGCCGATCTGCCCCCGCATCACCTCCCATCGCGGGCGCAGCCCGATACCGAGACGGCGGCGTTCCCGTTCCAGAAGAGCGAGGAACGCCGCGCCCGCGACCGTCTGCCCGGCGAGGTTGGCCACCGCGGATCCGATCAGACCCATGTCCGGCAGTCCTGCCAGGCCGAACACCAGCATCGGGCACAGCACGGCGGACACGCCGAACCCGGCGACGACGCACACCAACGGGCGCATCGTGTCCTGTACTCCGCGCATCCAGCCGTTGCCGGCCATGGTCACCAGGATCGCCGGGACGCCGAGCACGGCGATCCGCAGCCACAGCACCGCCTCCCCCGCGATGGCCACGTCGCCGGCGATCAGCCGCAGCAGCGGCCCCTCGAACAGGAGGACGGCCGCGGCGAGCACAACTCCGACTCCCACCGCCAGCCACGTAGCCTGCACCCCCTCCCCCACCGCACCGGCGCGGTCGCCGGCTCCGTGCAGCCGTGCGGCCCGTGCCGTCGTGCCGTAGCTCAGGAATGTCAGCTGGCTGCCGACGATGCTGAGGACCAGCGCACCGAGGGCCAGTCCCGCGAGCGCCTCCGCGCCGAGACGCCCCACCACCGCCACATCCAGCAGCAGGTACAGGGGTTCGGCCGCCAGCACCCCCAGGGCGGGCAGCGCCAGCGCAAGGAACCGGCGGACGGTGACCGCCCCGCGGCGGTCCTCGGTCACTCCGCCTGCACCGGGCGACGACGCAGCGGACGCGTCACCCAAGTACCGACCGCAATTCCGCCAGCACCTCCGTGTAGTCGCCCGTGGCCGAGTATCCGGCGGCCGCCGGGTGTCCCCCGCCGCCGAGCCGGCGCGCCACCGCGGACACGTCCACCACACCGCGCGAGCGCAGCGAGACCGCCCAGCACGACCGGGCGCCGTCACCTTCCGCTTCCGCAGGGCCCTTCTGCTTGAGCACCGCGGCCACCTCCGCCTCCTCGCTGGTACGGACGATGTCGATGACGCTCTCGACCTCCTCCCACTCCACTCCGCGCGTGTCCTCGACGAGGATCGCGGTGTGGACCAGGCCCGCGCCGCTGACCGCCGCACGGTCGAGCTGCGCCCGTCCCAGCACGACTCCGAGCATCGGCAACCAGGCGAAGGGGTGCGAGTCCATCAGCCCGCGCAGCAGGGCCGGCCCGTCGAAACCCGTCTCGAGCAGGTCCGCGGTCAGCCGCAGGGATTCCGTGTCCGCGCGCCGCAGCCCGCCCGTGTCGGTCACCAGTCCGGCGTACAGGCACTGTGCGATGTCGGCGTCCACCGCCACCCCCCATGCCCGCAGCACACGGTCGATGATGACGGTGGTCGATTGCGCGTGCGGGTCCACCACCGCCACATCACCGAACCCCGTGTTGGTCCCGTGATGGTCGACCACGAGCGCCGTACCCGCGGTGTCGAGCAGCCCGGCCAGCTCCCCCAGCCGGTCGCTGCTGCTGCAGTCCACGGCGACTGCCACGTCGGCACGCTCCGGCAGGTCACCCGGCGTGCACAGCAGGCCGGTCCCGGGCAGCACGGCGAGCGATCGGGGCAGAACGTGCGGGTCGGGGAACGATACGCGCACGTCCGCGCCGGCGCGGTCGAGTGCGAGCGCGAGCGCGAATGCACTGCCGAGAGTGTCCGCGTCCGGGTGCACGTGCGAAAGCACAGTCACCGTGGAGGCGTCCCGCAGCAGACGTGCCGCGTCGTCCACTCCGATCGGTCGGGCTGTCGAGGCGTCCACCGCTCACCCCGCGTCGCCGGCGGTACCGGTGCCGCGGGGCGCCGGATCCTCACCGTCGTCCTCCTCGGAGGCGCGGCGGTAGGGGTCGGCCTCACCCGCGGGACGCGCACCGGCCGCGGTACGCGCGACCTCCGCGTCGGCCGCGCGTGCCTGCGCGAGGAGCTCCTCCATACGCCGGGCCGCTTCCGGGACCGTATCCGCCACGAACGTGAGGGTGGGCGTGAACCGCACTCCGGTGCCGGCGCCCACCAGCGAACGCAGCTGCCCCTTGGCCTTCTCGAGCGCCTCGGCCGCGGCGTCCAGGTCCGGTTCCACATCCACCGATTCGCCCCGCACCGTGTAGTAGACGGTCGCGTCATGCAGGTCGTTGGTGATCCGGGTGTCGGTGACGGTGACGTACTCGAGTTGCGGGTCCTTGACTTCGTGCTGGATCGCCGTGGCCACGATCGCGCCGATCCTCTTCGCCAGACGCCTGGCACGTGCGTGATCCGCCATCGCCCTCACACTCCCTTGTGATGAATACTGCGCACTGCACCGCCGCGGTACGTCGCGGGCGGATTCCGCCCCGCCGCAGGCTGCGATCCACTCCGCCCGGACGGACCGGTGCGGATGCCGCACACCGCGACACCCGCACCGATCCCACACCTCACCGCATCGGTCCGGTCAGTCCCGCGGCTTCTCCCGCAGCTCGTAGGTGTCGATGATATCGCCCACCTTGATGTCCGAGTACGACAACGTCATGCCGCATTCGAAACCATCGCGGACCTCGGTCACGTCGTCCTTCTCACGCCGCAGCGACTGGATGGTGACGGTCTCCGAGACCACCGCACCGTCGCGCACCAGCCGCGCCTTGCCGTTGCGGCGGACGATGCCTTCGGTGACCATGCAGCCCGCGATGTTGCCGACCTTGGACGATTTGAAGATCGCGCGGATCTCCGCCTTGCCCAGCTCGACTTCCTCGTAGACCGGCTTGAGCATGCCCTTGAGGGCCGACTCGATCTCATCGATCGCCTGGTAGATCACCGAGTAGTACCGGATGTCGACGCCCTCGCGGTTGGCCAGCTCCGTGGCCTTGCCTTCCGCGCGCACGTTGAAGCCCAGGATCACCGCATCGGAGGCGGCGGCGAGGTTGACGTTCGTCTCCGTCACCGCACCCACACCGCGGTCGATGACGCGGAGCTGCACCTCGTCGTCGATCTCGATACCCAGCAGCGCCTCCTCGAGCGCCTCCACGGTGCCCGAGTTGTCGCCCTTGATGATCAGATTCAGTTGGCTGTGCTCCTTGAGCGCCGAATCCAGATCCTCGAGACTGATGCGCTTGCGGCTGCGGGCGGCGAGCGCGTTGCGCTTGCGCGCGTTGCGCTTGTCCGCGATCTGCCGGGCCACACGGTCCTCGTCGACCACCAGCAGGTTGTCGCCCGCCCCGGGCACCGAGGTGAAGCCCACGACCTGCACCGGACGCGACGGCAGCGCCTCCGCGACGTCATCGCCGTTCTCGTCGACCATCCTGCGCACGCGCCCGTATGCGTCGCCGGCGACGATCGAATCGCCCACACGCAGCGTGCCGCGCTTGATGAGCACCGTGGCGACCGGACCGCGTCCGCGATCCAGGTGCGCCTCGATGGCCACGCCCTGCGCATCCATGCTCGGGTTCGCCCGCAGGTCCAACGACGCGTCCGCCGTCAGCAGCACGGCATCGAGCAGCTCGTCGATGTTCAGACCCTGCTTGGCCGAGATGTCGACGAACATCGATTCGCCGCCGTACTCCTCCGGCACCAGCCCGTACTCGGTCATCTGGCCGCGGATCTTGGCCGGGTCCGCGCCCTCCTTGTCGATCTTGTTCACGGCGACCACGATCGGAACCTCGGCCGCCTGGGCGTGGTTGATCGCCTCGACCGTCTGCGGCATGACGCCGTCGTCCGCGGCCACCACGATGATCGCGATGTCCGTGGCCTGGGCGCCGCGGGCACGCATGGCGGTGAACGCCTCGTGGCCCGGGGTGTCGATGAA
>CAYVJJ010000092.1:0-9074 GCA_964451655.1 uncultured Mycobacteriaceae bacterium
CGGGGGCCTTCTGCGCCTGCTCGCGCTCGCGGCGGCGCTTCTCCATCAGCTCGGCGCGCCGGCTTCCCGCCCGCGGGCCGCTGTTCCTCTTGCTCTTCTTACCCACGGGGCCTGACACTACGCGACCGGCACGCGGCCGACGGGATGCTGCGGCCCGCGGCCGGGGTCAGGCCTCGAGGAGCCGCCGCGTGCGGCCGGGGGTGTTGGTGGCGATCCACCCGACGCCCAGCTCCCGGCACAGGGCCACGTCGTCCGGGTCGTCGACGGTCCAGCAGTAGGTGGCACGCCCGGCCGCGGCGGCGCGGTCGACGATCGCCGGGTCGGCCCGCAGCCGGTGGATGGACGGCCCGACGGCGGTGGCGCCCACCGTGGTGGCGGCCGAGCCGCCGAGGTAACTCGAGGCGTCGCCCAGCAGCACCGTCGGCAGCAGCGGGGCGGCCCGGCGCACCCGCCACACCGCCGTCGGAGAGAACGACATCACCACGGCGCGCGCGTGCGAGGCCGACGGCGGCGCGGCCAGCCCGTAGCGGCCGAGCATCTGCAGCACCCGCTCCTCCACCAGGCCGCCGAAGCGCACCGGGTGTTTGGTCTCGATGAACAGCTTCACCGGCCGCGTGTGGTCCAGCGCCAGCTCGACGAGCGTGGACAGCTCCAGCACCTGCGCGGGCTCCGGGTAGTCGCTGCCGCGCGCGAAGTCGAGGTCGTCGAGCTCACGCATCGTCATCTCGCTGACCACGCCGCTGCCGTCGGAGGTGCGGTCCACGGTGCGGTCGTGGATGCACACCAGGTGCCCGTCGACGGTCAGGCGCACGTCGCATTCGAGGCCGTCGGCGCCCTCCTCCAGCGCGAGTTCGTAGGCGGCGAGGGTGTGCTCGGCGCGCAGGGCCGACGACCCGCGGTGCGCCACCACGCGCGGCGCCGGGAACGGGGGGTGCCGGCGCGGTGCGGCGTCCTCGTCGCCCAGGCTCATCGCGGGGCCCCGGCCGACGCCCCCGCGCGGTCTGCAGCGGTGTCCAGCACCCAGCGCACGGGCATCTCGTCCTCGGCGGGGGCGCGGCGCCCCTCGACGCGGTCGACGATGATCCGGGTGACGACGACCGCGGCGAGCGCGAGCAGGTCCGCGTAGACGGTGTAGACGACGTTGTCGGCGCGGGCCTGCACCGACGGGTCGAGGCGGGCCATCGCCACCCCGGCGGCCGTGAGGTTGCACAGCACCCACAGCGCCCACCAGAAGCGGACCAGTGTCGACAGCCGGGCGCCGTCGCGCAGACCCCGATAGTGCGCGCGCACCACGCTCCACGCCCCGCGCGCCGCCTCGGCGGCCCGGGCCGTCGCCGAATCGCCACGGCGGCGCCGGGTCCCCAGCCCCGGCCCCCGCGCCGTGTCCGGCGCGTCCCCGTCGATGCCCGCGCGGCACCGCGCCAGCGCCAGCTCCGAGAGGTACACCCCGGGGTACACGAGGTTGACCACCGGAACCAGCAGGCCCGCGTACATCCAGCGGGGGCGCCGCGGCTCCCGCTCCCCGGCGGCCTCGTAGGCGCGGGCCCGGGCGCGGACCAGCCACCGGGCGCAGACGACCGCCGACACCACGACGAACACCATCGCCGCATATCCGAACACGAGCGCGGTGGCGTCCGAGATCGCCACCGTCAGCTGGTGGACCAGGTGCCCGCGGTTGCGCAGCATCAGCGCATACCGGAACACCTCGGCCAGCGCGGCCAGAGCGAACAGCACGATCGTCGCGGTGAGCACCGTCCGCACGCTCGCGGCGGCCGAACGGTCCTTCGACTCGCGCTCCGGGTCCCGGGCAGGCGGTTCCACGTGCAGACCCCAGCGCGGCATCCGCCGGTAGCGGGGCGTGGGTCCGAGTCCCGGGGACGCGTCACCGTGCCCGCGCGCCTCCGTGCGCGCAGCGCGGGTGCCCGACGGCGGCCGCGCCACCCACCGGTAGCCGCGGGGCAGGGCGGCGCGGCGACGGGGCGCCCCCTGCCGCGGGTCGTGGGGTGGGGGGTCGGGCGGACGGCTCCGCGGTGTCCGCCCGTGCGGATCCTGGCTGTACTGCTGCTCAGCCTGCAGGCGCTGCGCCGCGGTGCCCGTGACGACGGGCCGCGGCCGCCCCGGCTGATGACCGTGCTGCGGCACCTGCGGCTGCGGCTGCGGCGCCGGGGACTGTGGCGCCGGGGACTGTGGCGGCTGCCGCTGCGGCGGCGGCCGGTGCGCGGACTGTTGCACCGGCGCCTGCCGTCCCTGCTGCCCGGGCAGCGGGAACGGGCGGGACAGGTCGCCCTGGCAGCGCGGGCACCAGCGCGCCGGCACGGGCCCGGCGCCGCCCATGGCGACGGGCCAATACGTTCCGCAGCGGGTGCACTGCTGGCAGAGCACGGGCGCGGTCAATAGACACTGCCCTCGGTGCCGTCGGCGGCCACGGTCCCGCGACCGGCCAGCTGCCAGCCGACCATCCCGTCGCGGACGAAGACGACATCGCGTCCGTACTGGTTGAGGAACTGGCACACCCGCACGGCGCGGCCGCCCTGCCGGCAGACGACGTACACCTCGGCGTCCGGATCGATCTCCTCGAGCCGCTCGGAGACCTCGCCCAGCGGCATGTGGATCGCACCCTCGGCATGACCCTGATCCCACTCGTCCTGTTCGCGCACGTCCAACAGCACGGTGAGTTCGTCGAACCGCTCCGGCACCTCGGCCGCGGGGATCGCTTCGAAGGGGTCGGTCACGTCGCCGATCCTGTCACGCGCGCCCGGAGCCGACAACCGAACCTGCCGCGTTCCGCAGCGCGGCCGCCTGAGCGGGGCCGATGCGGATTGATCAGTTTTCACAATTCAACCCTCACGATTCCTGTGACCCGCCGCACACTTACCACAGAGTAATCCCCAATTTGCACAGAGTTATCCCCAGATTGGGGAGTACTGAGGCCGGATGACCAGGAATTCCGCACAACGGTGCACAGGGTGTGGACCGCGCCGTCCAGAGTTGTCCACAGACCCGACGGCGGCGTCGGGGAGACCCGCCCCTGCGGCGCTCCCGCCTGCTGCACCGGTCCACCCTGACGGTCCGCCGCGGATCCTGGCAGGGTTGTCGGCATGGAACTGCGCGTCTTCACCGAGCCCCAGCAGGGTGCGACCTACGACGACCTGCTCGCCGTCGCCCGGGCGGCCGAGGACCTCGGCTTCGGGGCCTTCTTCCGGTCGGATCACTACCTGGCGATGAACACCGATGGAACGCCCGGGCCGACCGACGCGTGGATCACGCTGGCGGGCCTGGCGCGCGACACCTCCCGCATCCGCCTCGGCACGCTGGTCACTTCGGCCACATTCCGGCTGCCCGGACCGCTTGCGATCGCGGTGGCGCAGGTCGACGCGATGAGCGGCGGGCGGGTGGAGCTGGGCATCGGCGCCGGCTGGTACGCGGAGGAGCATGCCGCCTACGGGATCCCGTTCCCGGCGCTGGGAGAGCGCTTCGACAGGCTGGAGGAGTCCCTCGCGGTCATCACGGGCCTGTGGAACACGCCGGAGGGGCAGACGCTGGACCTGCCGGGCGCCCACTACCCCATCACCGGCTCCCCCGCCCTGCCCAAACCCGTGCAGCGCCCGCACCCGCCGGTGATCACGGGCGGACTGGGCAGAAAGCGCACCCCCGCCCTCACTGCCCGGTACGCCGACGAGTTCAACCTGCCGTTCGTGGACACGGAGACCACCGCGGCAGCGTTCACCCGGGTGCGCGAGGCGTGCGTGACGCTCGGCCGCAATCCGGACGAGATCACGCTGTCGAACGCGCTCGTGCTGTGCTGCGGGCGCGACGACACGGAGGTGGCACGCCGCGCCGCGGCCATCGGCCGGGACGTCGACGAGCTGCGCGCCAACGGTCTGGCCGGCACTCCCGACGAGGTGGTGGACACGATCGGCCGCTACGCCGAACTGGGGTCCGAGCGGATCTACCTGCAGACGCTCGACCTGTCGGACCTCGACCACCTCGAGCTGGTGGCGGACAAGGTCATGCCGCAGGTGCGCTGAGCGCCGCCCGCCTCACCGCAGCGACAGCCGCAACTGCAGTATGCGCGCGGTGGAGGTGAGCATGTCGCCCAGGTCGAGCCGTCCGCCGGTGAGCGCGGCTGAGATGTCGGAGGTGGCCCGGGCGCCCTCGGAGACGTCGCGTGCCGAGCACAGCGCCAGGTCCTGCCCGGCGGTCAGCGCGGCGACGCTGCGGTCCCCGGCGTCGCCGAACGCGCCGAGCGCACCCGCCTCGATGGCGTCGCTGACGATCACGCCCTGGAACCCCAGCCCGCCGCGCAGGTCTCCGCGCAGGATCGTCGACGACAGTCCGGCGGGCACGCCCGGGTCGAGCGCCGGGTAGACGGCCCACGAGGGCATCACCATGTCCACTCCCGCGTCCACCGCCGCGCGGTAGGGCGCCTCGTCGACGGTGCGCAGCGTCTGCGCATCGAGCGGGATCGTCACCGGCTCCTCGTCGGTGTTGGCCCCGGCCGGCGCGGCGCCGAGCCCCGGGAAATGCTTGGCCGTCGCGGCGACGCCGTCGGCCTGCTGCGCTCCGATGAACGCACCGGCCGCGGCGGACACCACACCGGGGTCGGTGCCGTAGGAGCGGCCGTAGGCGTCGAGGAAGTCGCCGGGCGCGCGGTGCACGCCGAGCACGGGCGCGAGGTTGCCGTTCATGCCGGCCGCTTGCAGAGTCGACGCCGCCTCGTGCCCTGTGCGTCCGCCTCCGGCCGCCGGGTCCGCCGACGCGCCCACGGCCTTCGCCGAATCCGCAGGACCGTCCGCCCCGGGAAGCTGCAGCCGCCGTACCTGGCCGCCCTCCTGGTCGGTGAGCAGCAGCAGCGGCAGCGGGATCGGGCTCGCCATCGCCGCGTCCTGCAGCTGCTGCGCCACACCGCGGATCTGCTCGGGCGAGACGATGTTGTCGGAGAAGAAGATGACCCCCGCCGCCTTGCCGGCGCGGACGGCGTCCAGCAGCGCGGGAGGCGGAACCGGACCGGAATACGAATAGATGACGTGCTGACCGGCGAGCACGTCCGCGAACCCGGGCGGGATGGCGGCGGCGGATTCCGTGGGGCCGGCCGGCGGCGCCGGTGCCGGGGCCGCCGATGCGGTGCCGCTGACAAGACCCGCACCCACCAGTGCGCCCGCCGCCACGCCGGCCACCGTGCGGCGCCACCGGCCGGCCCTGCCGCAGCCGCTCAGGCCCGCCCCCCGCGTCGCCCTCCGTCCCCGGCCGGCACTGGTGCGCATCGCGGTCCTCCTGTCCGGACCGCGGCCGGCGGACGGGAACGTCCCGACTCGGCCGGCTCAGCCGCCCTGCTGTGCAAGATAGTGCTGTTCGACCTGCCCGCGCAGGTCTTTCTCCGTCTGTGCGACCGCCGTCTGCATGAGCGGCTCGACGATCTTGGCCAGCGCCTTGCCCGCGATCCCGCCGCCGAGGTCGTAGTCGAATTCCACCGACAGCTCGGCGTGCTCGTCGTCGACCTTGGTGAACCGCCAGGTGGACGCGTTGCGGATGCCCTCGAACGACTCGAGCGTGATCAGCTCGTCCCGCTTCCACTCCGTGACCCGGACCTTGGACCGGAGAGTCTTGGGGCCCAGGACCATCGCCGCCGCGTACTCGGCGCCGAGACCGTTCTCCCGCTCGCCGAGCGGCGTGAACTCGGTGACGCCGAACATCCACCGGGGAACGGTCCGGTAATCGTCGACATACGCGAAGCCCACCTCCACAGGAGCCTCCGCCACCGCGCTGATCCGAATCCGGCCCATGCCCGTCCCTTCACGCTCCGGCGCGTGCGGCCCGGGCCGCACGCCACGTGGACAACATCCATTGTCACGGGACAGTACGGCATGAGGCGGGCCCGCCGCTGCGCGCGACGGGCCCGCCCGGCCCCGGACGGCGACGCCTGTCACGGCGCGCGGGGGCTCCTGTCCACGGTCACTGTCCGGCGCGCACCCCCTGCTCGACGCGGTCGCCCAGGTCGCGGTCGACGTTGCGCCAGTATTCGAAGGCGCGCTGCAGCACCGGCTCGCTCACTCCGTCGAGCAGGTGGCCGACGATGTTCGAGACGAGCCGGTCACGCGCGGCGTCGTCCATGACGTCGCGCACCAGCGTGCCGGGCTGCCCCCAGTCGTCGTCCTCCGCGTGCAGGGTGTAGGCCGCGCGGGTCAGCTCGCCGTCCGCGTGCCAGCCGGCGGGCTCGCCGAAGCGCGCCGTGTCCGCCTCGGGCCCGCCTTTGGAGTTCGGCGCGTACACCGGATCGGTCGCATAGTGGAACCGCATCCGCCCGTCCTTCGAGTACGAGTTGACCTCGGAGTTCTTCGGATAGTTCACCGGAAGCTGCCGGTAATTGGCGCCGATGCGGGCCCGGTGCGCGTCCGAGTAGGAGAACATCCGGCCCAGCAGCATCTTGTCCGGGCTCGGGCCGATGCCCGGCACCATGTTGCTGGGCTCGAACGCGGCCTGCTCGATCTGCGAGTGGTAATCGACGGGATTCTGATCCAGGGTCATCCGCCCCACCTCGACCAGCGGATAGTCGCTGTGCGGCCAGACCTTGGTCAGGTCGAACGGGTTGAACCGGTACCCGGCCGCCTCGTCGAACGGCATGATCTGCATGTTCAGCGTCCAGCTGGGGTACTCGCCCCGCTCGATCGCCTGGTACAGGTCACGCGTGTGGAAGTCGCCGTCGGCGCCCGCCAGCCTGTCGGCCTCCTCCTGGGTGAGGAAGTCGATGCCCTGGTCGGTCTTGAAGTGGTACCGGACCCAGAACCGCTCCCCCTCCGCGTTGACCCACATGTAGGTGTGGCTGGAGTAGCCGTTCATGTGGCGCCACGTCTTGGGGATGCCGCGGTCACCCATCAGCCAGGTCACCTGGTGGGCGGACTCCGGGGACAGCGTCCAGAAGTCCCACTGCATGTCGTGGTCACGCAGGTTGGTGTCGGCGCGGCGCTTCTGCGAACGGATGAAGTGCTGGAACTTCAGCGGGTCGCGCATGAAGAACACCGGGGTGTTGTTGCCGACCATGTCGTAGTTGCCCTGCTCGGTGTAGAACTTCAGGGCGAACCCGCGCGGGTCCCGCCAGGTGTCCGGGCTGCCGCGCTCACCGGCCACCGTGGAGAACCGCGCGAGCATCTCGGTGCGCCGGCCCGGCTGGAACACGTCGGCCTTCGTATACGCGGAGACGTCGCCGGTCACCTGGAAGTGGCCGAAAGCGCCGCCGCCCTTCGCATGCGGCTGCCGCTCCGGCACCCGCTCGCGGTTGAACTGCGCCATCTGCTCGACGAGATAGGCGTCGTGCAGCGCGATGGGGCCGTCGGGGCCGACGGTGAGCGAATGCGCATCGCTCTCCACCGGGATGCCCGCGTCCGTCGTCGTGGGTTTGTTTCCTGATCCGCCCGTGTCGCTGGTCATGTCACTCCGTTCCGCGCGGCGCGGAGAGGTCGGTGCCGTACGACGCCGAGGGGGTGAAGTCCGGGTCCCCTTCCCTCGGGCCGGGTGGTTTTTCAGCCTCGGCGTGCGGAACCTCGAGGGCTCTGCACGCCGCGGACGGCTCCGATCGCACCCGCCGTGCCTGAATTGTGACCGGGGACTCACCCTTAAGACCACCATCACGCGGGCGCCGCGTCAAGGAGAGGACCGGCCGTACGTGGACGCGTACGGCGGCCGGGCCGCAGGGGCGCCGTCAGGCCGTGCAGCGCACCCCGGTGGCGTGGACCGGGCAGTAGCCGTCGGGGTTCTTGGCCAGGTACTGCTGGTGCACCGGCTCGGCGAAGTAGAAGCGCCCCGCGCGGGTGGTCTCCAGCGGCGCGATCTCGGTGGTGATGGCGCCGTACCCCGCCTCGGAGAGCGACCGCGCGAATGCGGCCTCGGTCTCCGCAGCAGCAGCGGCCTGCCCGTCACCGATGGTGAGGATGATCGACCGGTACTGGGTGCCCACGTCGTTGCCCTGGCGCATGCCCTGCGTGGGATCGTGGTTCTCCCAGAACTTCCGGAGCAGATCCCGGTAGGTCACCACGGCCGGATCGAACACCACCTGCACCACCTCGGCGTGACCGGTGAGCCCGGTGCACACTTCCTCGTACAGGGGGTTGGGGGTGAAGCCGCCCGCGTACCCGGAGGCCGTCACGTGCACGCCGGCGGTCTCCCAATACTCACGCTCGACACCCCAGAAGCACCCGAGCCCGAACACCGCGACCTCCATGCCATCCGGGTACGGCGGCAGCATCGGCTCCCCGGTCACCGCGTGCCGTTCCGGCACCGGCATCCGCTCGTCACGGCCGGGCAACGCGGACTGCTCGTCGACCATCGCCGAGCGTCGCGACATCATGCTGTGGAGCTGATCGAAGATCGCCATACCCCGAGCCTACGCCGCCCGCGCCGCCTCATAACCGCCCCGTGACCACCTCTATTGCGGAAAACGGGTGCATCAACAAAGGTGGGGAGTGGACAGATCAAGGCCAGGCCGGGCGCCGCCGCACGCACTGTCCCGCGGCGCGCCCGCACTGAGAAAGGATGATCGTGGCTGAGTACACCCTTCCGGAACTCCCGTACGACTACAGCGCGCTGGAGCCGCACATCTCCGGTGAGATCATGCAGATCCACCACGACAAGCACCACGCGAGCTACGTCTCGGGCGCCAACGCCGCGCTGAAGGCCATGGCCGAGGCCCGTGAGGACGGCACCATCGGCGCCAAGGCCCCGCTGCTGTCGCGGAACCTCGCCTTCCACCTCGGCGGGCACACCAACCACTCGATCTTCTGGAACAACATGTCCCCCGACGGCGGCGACAAGCCCGAGGGCGAGCTGGCCGCAGCGATCGACGAGCAGTTCGGCTCGTTCGACAAGTTCCAGACGCACTTCACCGCCGTGGCGAGCAGCATCCAGGGCTCCGGCTGGGCGGTGCTGGCGTACGACCAGATCGGCGGCAACCTGGTGCTCGAGCAGCTCGAGGACCAGAACAACAACATCAGCGCCGGCATCATCCCGATCGTCATGCTCGACATGTGGGAGCACGCGTTCTACCTGCAGTACAAGAACGTCAAGGGCGACTACATCAAGGC
>CAYVJJ010000093.1:0-9058 GCA_964451655.1 uncultured Mycobacteriaceae bacterium
GCGCTGAGCTGCTCGACGGTGCTCTTCACGGACTAGCTCCTTCGTCGTTCCGCGCGCCCTGTCACGGGCCGCGTTCGTGTTCGATGTTCTCCGGCCGGGCACAGGAGGCCGGACCGCCTGCGCCGCGTGTACTGCCAGTCGGGGTGACAGGATTTGAACCTGCGACCCTCCGCTCCCAAAGCGGATGCGCTACCAAGCTGCGCCACACCCCGTGACCACTGGGCTCGACCCGGCTGCTGACGGCACCGCCTCGCGCCGGAACCCGCCGCGAGGCGCGCCTCCGTCATGAGATGCGCACGTCGCCGCCGATGTTCCGGCACGGTTACCGCATCCGGGCACAGCCGAGCCCGCACGCTGAATCGTACGGGCACCGATCCTACGGCCCGCACCCCAGCTGGTGGTATCTGGCCCGGATTCGGTACAGTTCTCGGTGCGCGCACGGCTCGGCCACGCGCGCACGCGGGTGTAGTTCAATGGTAGAACCTCAGCCTTCCAAGCTGATGGTGCGGGTTCGATTCCCGTCACCCGCTCCGACGGAAGCCGCGGCCGGACGGACACCGGCCGCGGCTTCTCCGTTCTCTCCCCCGTTTCCGCTCCGTCATCCGCACCCGGCGACTTTCTCACCCGGCGGCTCTCGCGCCCGCCGTCGTGCCGCCCGCGAGTGCCCCCTCCCGGAGACGTCACCGGTGTGACAGACACCCCGTGGCGGTCAGTTGATGGTCCGTTGGTCGGCGCGGTGCAGCGTGCCGAAGCGCTGTTGGATGAAGTCGCCGTTGCCCTCACGCCACTGCTCCACCGCGGCATCGGCACCGTCCGGGCCGGCGGAGTTGATCGCATCCTCCAACGACTGCAGCCGTGCGTCATCGATGGTGAACTCCGACGCCACGCGGGCAAGATTGGGATGGTCGTCGCGGAACCCCGCGCGGGCGGTGATGTGCAGGTTCTCGGTACCGCCCAGCGACTGTTTGGGGTCCTTGAGGTCCTTGAGGTCGTAACGGCTGTACGCCCAGTGCGGGTGCCAGAGCGTGACGACGATGGGGCTGCGGCTGGCGATCGCCCCCTGCAGCAACGAGGCCATCTGCTCGGTGGAGGACTGTTCCAGACGCATCACCGAGCCCAGGCCGTAGTCAGGGATCACGTGGTTCTCGGTGCGCTCCATGATCCCCGCCCCCGCTTCGATGCCGGTGATGACACCGCCGAACTCGCCGGCGTGGTCTTCGAGGTCCGCGATCGAGTTCACGTCGGTCACGTACGACGGGACGGCGAGCGCCAGGCTGGCGTTGTCATACCAGACGCCCAGGTCCTCCAACCTGTCGCCGTACTTGTCCCAGTACTTCTGGTGGGTGGTGGGCAGCCACGTGTCGAGGAACATGTCGATGCCGCCGTCGGCCATCGTCTGGAACAGGTCGCCGACATCATCGAACTTCTTGGTCTTCACCGTGTACCCGGAATCGGTGAGCTGCTGGTCGAACAGCGTGGTGAGCGCCGAATCCTCCGCCCAGTCGATGTAGCCGATCGTCACCGTGGAGGCGGCGTCCGCATCCGAATCACCGTCGGATCCGCAGCCCGCCGCGACGAGCGCGAGCGCGGAGAGCAACACCACCAGTCCCGCGAATCCGCGCCGCGGACGGCGGGCGGGCCGACGACGAGGGGCACCGCCGTCCGCGGCGCCGGAAATCGCAGTGTCCATCGCAGTTCCTCCCATCCTCACGTGGCGCCTGGCGACGCGACGCTGCGCGCCGGGAGGCGGTCACCACACACGTATGAGGTTCCCACTTCGAACGGTCCCGCTCAGGACTTCCGGCAGACCGCCGCGGAAAACCGCCGCGATCCGACACCCCCGGTCGGTGCCTTCCCGGCCGGAACGAACGGCCGGGGACCCCGTGGGATCCCCGGCCGTTCCCGGTGCCGCGGCCGGAGCCGCTGCCGCAGTCAGTCCTTCTTGAGTCCTGCGAACTTCTCGTCGACGAAGGCCTTGTTGTCGTCGGTCCACTGCCGGACCGCTTCGGACTCCTTGCCCTTGCCCGCGGAGTTGATCGCGTCCTCGAGCGACTGCAGGTGCTCGTCGTCCATGGTGAACTTCGAGACCGTGTCGGCGATCTCCGGATGATCCTCGCTGAACCCGCCGCGCGCGGTGATGTGCAGCTTCTCAGCCTCGCCCATCGCGTTCTTCGGGTCGTCGAGGTCCTTCAGGTCGTAGCGGCTGTACGCCCAGTGCGGGTGCCACATGGTGACCACGATCGGCTTGTTGTCCTTGATCGCGGTGTCGAGCTCCGCGAGCATCGCCGGCGTCGAGGACTGCTGGACGGTCATCGCGCCCTCCAGTCCGTACTCGGGCACCGCGAAGTTCTCCGCGCGGTTCATGATGCCGGCGCTCGGCTCGATGCCGGTGATGACACCGCCGAACTCGCCGGCGTGCTCTTTGAGGTCCGCGATCGAGTTCACGTCGGTCACGTACGACGGAACGGTGAGCTCCAGGCTGGCGTTGTCGTACCAGACGCCCAGGTCCTCAAGCTGATCGCCGTACTTGTCCCAATACTCCTTGTGCGTGGTGGGCAGCCACGTGTCGAGGAACATGTCGATATCACCGTTGGCCATGCCGGAGAAGATCGCGCCCGCGCTGAGCTGCGTGGTCTTGACGTTGTATCCGGCGTCCTCCAGCTGCTGCTGGAACAGGTTGGTCAGGGCGATGTCCTCGTCCCACGCGATGTAGCCGATGTTGATGGTGTTCTCGCCGCCGGCCGCCTGGGTGCTCGACCCGCAGCCCGCAGCCACCATGGCCAGTGCGCCGAGCATCGCGACGAGCCCGAGAAGCATCCCTCGGCGCCGCCGCTTCGGCGCAACGGGTGCGCCTTCGCTGTAGCCTTCCATCTTTTCTCCCTTCATCACTGTCGGTTCCCGCTCATGATCCGGCTGCGCCCACCGGCGCCGATCCGTCTGTGCCCGGACCGGCGGGCGCCTCCCCTGACTGCGCCGTCTCCGGCGCGGTCTCCTTGCGCCGCCCGCGCAGCCGCCCGAACATCCCGCCGATCCGGCCGAGAGCCGAGCGATTGCCGAACGCCGCGCTGAGCCGGTCGAGGTAGATCGCCAGGATCACCACGGCGATGCCGGCCTCGAAACCGGCGCCCAGTTTCAGCTGGGTGACTGCCCCGTAGACCTCGGTGCCCAGACCGGGCGCGCCGACCATGCCCGCCACCACCTGCATGGACAGCGCCAGCATGATCACCTGGTTGATGCCCGCCATGATCGACGGCAGGGCCAGCGGCAGTTGGATACCGGTGAGGATCCCCCAGCGCGAAGTGCCGAACGCCTCGCCCGCCTCGACCATCTCCGGGTCCACCTGCCGGATGCCCAGCTCGGTCAGCCGCACGCCCGGGGGCAGTGAGAACGCCACGGTGGCGACGATGCCCGGGACGGTGCCGATCGAGAAGAAGAAGACCACCGGAATCAGATAGACGAACACGGGCAGCGTCTGCAGGAAGTCCATGACGGGACGCACGACGCGGCTCACGGGTTCACTGCGTGCGGCCCAGATCCCCAGCGGCACGGCCAGAACCACCGCGATCACAGCCGCGAACACCACCTGCGCCAGCGTCTGCATCGTGGCGTGGAACTCGAGCATCGCATCGATCAGCCCGAAACCGATCACCGAGAGCAGCGCGGCCTTCCAGCCCCGTATCCACAGCGCCAGCGCCGCGAAGATGAGGATCATCCCCCACGGCGGGAGGTAGGTGAGCACATCCGTGAGCCACCCGACGGCATCGGAGACCACTGTGCTGATGAAGTCGAACAGCGGCCCGACGTTCCCGGTCAACCAGTCCACGACCGTGTCGAACCAGTCACCCACCTGGATGCGGGGCACATGCCATGGCTCCGCGAGCACCGCCGTCGCGCCCGAGGACGTCCCTGCCGCGCTGATGAGGCCTGCGCTCACGATGCTGCTCCTGACGCTCCGATGGTGTCCGGTTCCGTCCCGGCCGCCTCGCCGGCGGCTCCCAGCAGACGGTCCTGGGTGATGGTTCCGCTCAGCCTCCCGGTGTCGTCGACCACGGCGAGCGGGTGGTCGCTGGCGGCGGAACTGCGGAACAGCGAGCGCAGCGAGGCGTTCTCCGGCACCCGCACCACATCGGTGTCCACGCGCGGTGGCACCTCTCCCCCCGCACCGTCGCGCCGCACGCCGGGCCCGACGATGCCCACCGGCCGCCCGCCGTCGTCGACGACGAACACCGCCCGGCCGCCCGGCCCCGCGGCGATCTCATCCCATTTGGCGTCCAGCGCGGCGGCCGGCACCGTGTCCGCCTGCCGGTCCATCACATTCTCCGCGGTGAGCACCCGGGTGCGGTCCACGTCCTGGGTGAACTCCTGCACGTAGGAGTTGGCCGGGGAGTCGAGGATCTCGCGCGCGGTGCCGGTCTGCTCGATCCTGCCGTCACGCATGATGGCGATGCGGTCGCCGATGCGCATCGCCTCATCCAGGTCGTGGGTGATGAAGATGATCGTCTTGTTGAGGTCCTTCTGCAGCTCGGTGAGCTGATCCTGCATATCCCGGCGGATCAGCGGGTCGAGGGCGCTGAAGGCCTCGTCCATCAGCAGGATGTCCGTCTCCGCGGCAAGGGCGCGGGCCAGCCCCACACGTTGCTGCATGCCGCCGGACAACTGTCCCGGCATGTGGTCCTCCCAGCCCGCGAGCCCGGTCAGCTGCAGCGCATGGGCCGCCTTCTCCCGCCTCGTGGTCTTGTCCATGCCCTGGATCTGCAGCCCGTACGCGGCATTGTCGAGCACAGTGCGGTGGGGGAACAGCGCGAAGTGCTGGAAGACCATGCTCATTGTGCGTCGCCGCAGATGACGGGCATCGCGGTCGGACATCGCGGTGAGATCCTCACCGTTGACCAGCACGCGGCCCGAGGTCGCGGGCAGCAGGCCGTTGAGCATGCGCAGCAGGGTCGACTTCCCCGAGCCGGACAGCCCCATCACGACGAAGGTCTCGCCGTCGCGGATGTCGAGGTTCGCGTCGATCACCGCGGCGGTGGCCCCGCCGGTGTCGATCTCGGAACGGTTCGCTCCGCCTTCCAGTGCAGCCACGACCCTGTCGGTGTGCTTGCCGAACACCTTGTAGAGCTTCTCCGTCTTGACGGTCGCCACAATCGTCCTCCGTCGCCGCGATGGTCCGCGCCCTCCCCGTCCCGGGGCCCGCCGGGCGCCCGCGGTGCGGTGTGCGCCCGGCCCGCACGCGAGGCGGGCTTCCGGGGATCTCCCGGGCCCACGCTCTGATCATCGCTTATCGAAACCTGCGTTATCTGCAATTGCTTGTGACACTATCGCAGGCAGCACGCTGCGCAGGAGTCCGGCACCGAGCTGTGACGTTCGTACGTCCGTCCCAGAAACCGTCCGTGTCGCCGCGTCCCAGCGCACAGCGTTACGCTGGCCGGTGTGAGTCCGTCCGTGCTGTTCGTCGCACTCTTCGTGCTCGTCGCCCTCGTCGTGGCGGTGGCGATGTCCCGCCGGTCGCGCCGACGGGCCGCACGCCAGGCCGACGAGGACACCGCGCAGTCCGCGCAGTGGGTGCGCCGGCTGGCCGGGCAACTCGACACCAGGACAGGCCGGACTCCGGCGGCCCGCGAATCCCTGCGGAGAGCGTCGCAGTGCCGGCGCGACGCCGAGGAACAGTTGGCCGCGGCCAGGACTCCCACCCACGCCACCCGCACCCGTGAGATCGCGGTAGTGGGGCTGCACTACGTACGCGCGGCGAGCGTGGCCGACGGGGAGGACCCCGGCGCTCCGCTGCCGCCGCCCGCCGGTGCGGACACGGCCGGCGCGGTGGGAGCCCCGCGCAGCGCGCGCTGGGAGGATCGGGAGGTGGCGGCGGCACCGGTTCCCGGGGACCGCACCCCCCACTTCTTCCCCGGCGGCCGGGTACGAGGGCGTCCGGTGCCGGAAGGCTGGTATTCGGAACCGTGGTGGTCCGCCGCGCAGACGCCCGCGGGCTGGCCGCCGGACGCCGTCGGTCTCTTCGATGCTCTGCTCACCGGGCTGCCCGGGGTGCCTTACGACGGAGCGGATTTCGAGCGCGGACACGGCGTGCGGCCGCGCTCGGACAGCGCGGACCGTACCTCCTGACGACGGCCGGCGGCCCGCCCGTCCGCGCTCAGGCCTGGCAGCCCGGACACCAGAACAGATTGCGCCCCTGCAGGACCGTGTGCAGCACCGTCGCCCCGCACACACGGCACGGGCTCCCCGCCCTCCGGTAGACGTAGGTGCGAGGCTTGCCCTTCGCGTACGCGGGGTCGCCATGGTCGTGCTCCTCGCGCACCACGACGATGCCGCCCGCCGTCACGCCCACCGCCATCAGCGCCACGAGGTCCGACCACAGTGCCTCCCATTCGACGCGGCCCAGCGACCGTCCCGGCCGCAAGGGGTCGATGCCCTGGCGGAACAGGACCTCAGCCCGGTATACGTTGCCCACTCCCGCCACCACGGACTGATCCATGAGCAGACCGCCGATGGGGGCGCGCGACCGCGCGATGCGCTGCCACGCGCGCTCCGGGTCGGCATCGTCGCGCAGGGGATCCGGCCCCAACCGCACACGCAGGGCGGCGACCGCGGCCTCGCCGATCACCTCGCACCGGGTGGGGCCACGCAGATCCGTGCCGAAATCGGAGCCCACCATGCGCATCCGCACCTGGCCGCGCGGCGGTTCCATCGGCACCTTCTGCTCATCGAAAACGCCGTAGATCCCCAGGTGCACGTGCACGGCGAGGTCCACATCGTAGAAATGCAGCAGGTGCTTGCCGACGGCCTCGGCCCGCTCGAACACGCGGCCGTCCACCAGCCGGGCGCCCTCGGAGAACCGCCCCTGCGGGCTGCCCACACGCACCGGCCGGCCCGCGAACCGATCCTGGTGGATGCCGGCGAGCCGGTGGACCGTGTGCCCTTCCGGCACGACGGTGGCGGGTCAGGCGCCGGGGACGGCGGGGGCCGTGCCGGTGCGCTCGAACTCGGTGAGAATGTCGATCCGGCGCTGATGCCGCTCCTCGTCCGACCATTCGGCCGCGAGGAAGGCGTCGACGATCTCCTTTGCCTCCTCGAGTGAATGCATGCGGCCGCCGATGCCCATCAGCTGCGCGTTGTTGTGCTGGCGGGCGAGCTGCGCCGTCTGGACGCTCCAGGCCAGCGCGCACCGGGCGCCCGGCACCTTGTTGGCGGCGATCTGCTCGCCGTTGCCACTGCCGCCGATCACGATGCCGAGGCTGCCGGGGTCGGCCACCACCTTGCGGGCGGCGTCGATGCAGAACGCCGGGTAGTCGTCCACGGCGTCGTACTCGAAGGCGCCGCAATCCACGGGTTCGTGCCCGGATGCCGAAAGGTGCTCGATCAGTGCGGTCTTGAGCTCGAAGCCGGCGTGGTCTCCACCGAGGTATACGCGCATGGCACTGATTGTGTCAGGTACAGCCCGGCGGCACCCGGCCGTGGGTAGTGTGGTGATCGTCACTCGTAGTGGTCAGGAGCGACGCGCAGGCGACGATCTCCGCCGGCGGCAGACGCCACCGGCGAAGGGGGATCGTCAGGACCGCAATCGACGAGAGGACGCACACGATGAACGGGAGTGCACACGACGGCGGCGCACAGGACACGGTGGTGATCGTCGGAGGGGGCCTGGCCGGAGCGAAAACGGCCGAGGCCCTGCGGGACCAGGGCCACACCGGCGGGGTCACCCTGATCTCCGCGGAGAAGCACCTGCCCTACGAGCGCCCGCCGTTGTCCAAGGAGTACCTGGCCGGCACGCAGAGCCTCGACGATTTCACCGTCCACCAGCGCCCCTGGTACTCGGACAACAACGTGGACCTGCGCCTGGGCGTGTCCGCCACCGCCGTCGACATCGCGCAGCGGTCGGTCGTCTGCTCCGACGGGTCCGCCGTCGGGTACTCGTCGCTGGTGCTGGCCACCGGGTCCCGCTCCGCACGCCCACCCATCGACGGGGCCGACGCCGAGGGCGTGTTGTACCTGCGCACCGTGGACGAGGCGCGCGTCCTCAGCGATGCGATCGGCGCCGACACCCGCCTCGCGGTGATCGGCGGCGGGTGGATCGGGTTGGAGGTCGCGGCGGGGGCGCGCGGACGCGGAGCCGAGGTGACCGTGGTGGAGGCCGCCGACCAGCCGCTCAAGGCGGCGCTCGGACCGGAGCTGGGCGCGGTGTTCGCCCGCCTGCACCGCGAGCACGGCGTGGACCTGCGCCTGGAGACGAAGGTGGAGGCCATCACCACCGAAGGCGGCCGGGCCACCGGGCTGCGGTTGCAGGGCGGACGGACGATCGACGCCGACCTGGTCCTGGTGGCGGTGGGCGCGCGCGCCAACATCGCACTGGCTGCCGAGGCCGGCATCGCCACCGACGACGGCGGGGTGCTCACCGACGCGGAGTTGCGCACCTCCGCGCCCGGCGTGTACGCGGTAGGCGATATCGCCGCGGCGCAGCACCCCCTGTTCGGCACTCGTATCCGGACCGAGCACTGGGCGAACGCGCTGAACCAGCCCGCGGTGGCCGCCGCCAACATCCTCGGCGGCTCCGCCCAGTACGGCAGGCTCCCCTACTTCTTCACCGACCAGTACGACCTGGGCATGGAGTACTCGGGATATGCGGCAGGCTACGACCGGGTCGTGCTGCGCGGAGACGTCGACGGCCGCGAGTTCATCGCGTTCTGGCTGAACGCGGCGGGGCTGGTGCTCGCCGGGATGAACGTCAACGTCTGGGACTCCACCGACGACATCAAGGCGCTCATCTCCGATCGGATCGCGGTGGATCCGAAGAAACTCGCCGACACCGCGGTGCCGCTGGCGGACCTGGCGGACTGACCGCGGCGGACTCACCGAGCCGGTCATTTTTCGGTGGTATCAGCGCTCAGATCACCGAAAAATGACCAACTCGTCTAGAGACCAATCAATCGAACGACGGATCCTCGTCGCGCCCACGCTTGAGCTCGAAGAAGTGCGGGTAGGACGCCACCGCCACCACTCCGTCCCAGATGCCGCCGGCCTCCTCACCGCGGGGGATCCGGGAGAGCAC
>CAYVJJ010000094.1:0-9045 GCA_964451655.1 uncultured Mycobacteriaceae bacterium
CCGGGACCCCGCCCGCGAGCCGCCCCGGTCAGGCGTGAGCACCTGCGCAGGCCCGGCGCCCTCACTACTGTGGACGGCAGTCGAGAGCACGGGAGGCATCGGTGAACACAGAAGACCGCGCCGCAGGTCAGAGCGCCGCTGAAGACGATTCAGGCGCGCCGCAGTCCTCCGCGCCGGCGGACCGCGCCGCAGTGTTCGTGATCTTCGGGATCACGGGCGACCTGGCGAAGAAGATGACCTTCCGCTCGCTGTACCGGCTGGAGCGGCGCGGGTTGCTCGACTACCCGCTGATCGGCGTCGCGTCCGACGATATGACGGTGGACCGGTTGATGGATCGCGCGCGTACGGCGATCACGGACACCGGTGAGGAGATCGACGAGGACGTGTTCCGGCGCTTCGCGGGCCGCTGGAGCTACCTGGCCGGTGATGTGACCGGCCCGGACGTGTACACGCGGCTGCGCGAGGAGATCGCGCGTGTGCGGCGCCCGGCAGAGGGCGGGCGCACCGGCGATGCCGACGGTCCCGACGGCGCCCGCGTCGTCGGCACAGGCACCACCGGCACCGCACCGGACGTCCTGTTCTACCTGGAGATGCCGCCGAGTCTGTTCGGCACCATCGTCGAGCACCTGGGTGAGGCGGGGCTCACCGAGCGCGCGTCGATCGCTGTGGAGAAGCCGTTCGGCCACGACCTCGAGTCCGCCCGGGCCCTGAACGAGCGGCTGCACAAGGTGGTGGACGAGGGGCAGTTGCTGCGGGTGGATCACTTCCTGGGCAAGGAGCCGGTGATCGAGCTCGAGTACATGCGGTTCGCGAATCTGGCCCTGTCGCGCATGTGGGACCGGGATTCGGTGAGCTGCATCCAGATCACCCTGGGCGAGACGTTCGGCGTGGAGGACCGCGGCCACTTCTACGATCCCGTCGGTGCGCTGCGTGACGTGGTGCAGAACCATTTGATGCAGGTGCTGGCGCTGGTGACGATGGACCCGCCGGCAGGGGCGACGGCGGATGACCTGCGCGACAAGAAGAGCGAGGTCTTCCGGGCGATCCCCGCCGTCGACCCGTCGCAGGCGGTGCGCGGGCAGCACACCGGGTACCGCGCGATCGACGGGGTGGCGGGGGACTCGACGACGGAGACGTTCGTGGCGCTGTCGCTGAGCATCGACAATTGGCGGTGGGCGGGCGTGCCGGTGTTCATCCGCGCGGGGAAGCGGCTCGCCGCCACCGCCACCGAGGTCCGCCTGTTTCTGCGCAACACCCCGCGGCTGCCGTTCCTGCCGGGGCTGGACGAGGCGGCCGACAACCAGGTGGTGCTGCGCATCGATCCCGACGCGGCCATGCGCATCGAGCTGGTCGCCTACGACGACGGCACGTGGAAGAAGGTGCCGTTGGAGACCGCGTTCGCACGGGAACTCGGCGAACCGCTCGAACCCTACGAGCGTCTTCTGCATGCGGCGCTCACCGGTGACCACCGGCTGTTCGCCCGCCAGGACGCGGTGGAGGAGACGTGGCGGGTGCTGCAGCCGCTGATCGACGACCCGCCCCGGGTTCTCGGATACGAGCCGGGCTCGTGGGGGCCGGCCGAGGCGGATGACCTGGTCAGCGGCCACCCCGGCTGGCAGGAGCCGTGGCTGGGCGAACCGGGCCGGGCGGACTGACCGAGAGTCGCCCGTCGACGACGTACGCGCCGGACTGCTTGACTTGGCGCAGCAGCGGCGACATCTCGTAGCCGGTGATCCCGTCGACCGCCCCCAGGGTGCCGGTGATGAAGCCGTAGGACTGGTCCGGATCGTCGGTGGTCAGGGTCGCGAAGATGTTCGCGGGGCCGGTCACGGCGACCGCGAACGGCACCAGGGGATGCGCGGCGAGAGCGCGTCCCACGGCGTCGAGCCGTCCCGGCCTGACGGTGAGCAGGAGGGCCATCGGCGTGGCGTAGCCGATGAGGGCGGGGGCGAGGTCCACGTCGATATAGATGACTCCGGCGTCGAGCAGTGATTCCACGCGTCGGCGCGCCTTGCCCGCCGACGTTCCGGCCGCGCGCGCGAGCGCCGAATACGCGGCGCGCCCGTCGAGCACCAATGCGTCGAGCAGTGCGTCGTCGCCGTGCCGCGGTGACCACTGCCGCGGCACCGTCTGCGGCGGCGCTCCGTGGCTCCTCAACTCGCGCAGGCGGCCCGACTGCCCCTCGGTGAGGGCGTCCCGCAGTCCGTCCCAGTCGGCCGGATCGCCGCCGGCGAACATGCGCAGCACCGCGGACGCGGACACGTCCAGCACGGGGGCGGTCCGGGGAAGCAGCCGGGTGAGCAGATCCTCGGCGTCGCGGTCGCTGCGGGCGCCGAGGTGGAACACGACCTCCGCGCCGCCGGCGACGATCGTCACCCAGCTGACGTCGTCCCTCCGGGCCAGCGCTTCCGCCACCGAGGGTGCACCGTCCGGACGGCACCGCACCCGCACGATCCACACCGTCCTGCCCAGGGCGCTGGGGTGGAAGCCGGCGGTGACGCGCAGCAGCCCGTCGCGCCGCAGCCGGCGGTAGCGCCGGGCCACTGTCTGTTCCGACAACCCGATGACCTCGCCGAGGAAACTGAACGGTGCGCGGGGCTGCAATTGCAGAGAACGCACGATTTGTCGGTCTGCGGTGTCCAGAGCGACGGAAACGCGCGGATTATCTTCGCTCACGACGGAAATCATCGCAGAACGGGTACCGATGCGGAATCTGACGGATCCTGCGCGGACACTGGGTCACCGGAACCGCCGACCGGTTCCGGAGTATCTGGGACGCATCGGTGGATCGGGGGCGGGGCCGGTGCACTGCGGACGGAAGGGCAGCAGGTGGACAATACGATCGTGGGCGACGCGCGGAACGGTGACGCACCCGGTTCCGAGGCGGGCCCGGGCACAGGGTCTACGGCTGGAGCGTCAACGGCTGCAGCGTCTACGGCCGGCGGAGCAAAGACCGGGGAGTTCAAGGCCGGAGCGTCTGCGGCCGGGGCGACCATCGGCCGCCACAACATCTGGACCCTGCTGGTGGTGTGCGCCGCCACCTTCATGCTGCTCCTGGACGTGACCATCGTGACGGTGGCACTGCCGGACATCCAGCACGAGCTGAGCGCGAGCTTCACCGCGGTGCAATGGGTGATCGACGCGTATGCGCTCACGCTGGCGGCGCTGCTGCTGGTGTCGGGTTCGCTGGCGGACCGCTTCGGGCTCCGGCTGGTGTTCACGATCGGACTGGGCGTGTTCACCGCCGGATCGGCGCTGTGTGCGGGGGCTCAAGGGGCCACCATGCTGGTCCTCTCTCGGGCGCTGCAGGGCGTCGGCGGCGCCATCCTGTTCGCGACGTCGCTCGCCCTGCTGGCGGTGACGTTCCACGGCAGAGCCCGCGGCATGGCGTTCGGCGTGTGGGGAGCGGTCACGGGCGTCGCCACGTCGCTGGGGCCGATCCTGGGCGGGGCTCTCACCACCGGGGTCAGCTGGCGCGCGATCTTCTGGATCAACATCCCCATCGGTATCGTCGCCATCGCGGTGACGCTCAAATACGTCTCGGAGACGAAGAGCCCGCACGCCGCGCGGCCCGACTGGACCGGCGCGGCCACCTTCACTGCAGGCCTGGTGGCCTTGGTCTACGGGTTGATCCGCGCGGGGCAGGACGGCTGGACGGACACGGCGGTGCTCGTCTGTTTCGCCGCCGCGGTGGTGCTGCTGGCGCTGTTCATCGCGGTGGAGCGGCGCGTGGCGCACCCGATGTTCGACCTGTCGCTGCTGCGCATCCCCACGTTCGTGGGCGGCTCGGTGGCCGCGTTCGCGATGAACGGCTCGCTGTTCGCGATGTTCCTGTATGTCGTGATCTACCTGCAGAACGGGCTCGGATACTCCGCTCTGGAGACGGGGGCGCGGATGCTGCTGGTCTCGGGGATGACGCTGGTGGCCGCCACGGTGGCGGGCAGGGTCTCGGCGCATGTGCCCACCAAGTGGCTCATCGGCCCCGGCCTGGGCCTCGTGGCGGTGGGGATGTTCCTGATGATGGGCCTGGACGCGGGCAGCGACTGGACGCACTTCATCCCGGGCTTCCTGGTGGCGGGCCTGGGAGCGGGACTGGTCAACCCGCCGTTGGCGTCGACGGCCATCGGCGTGGTGCGGCCGCAGCGTTCAGGCATGGCCTCGGGCATCAACAACACCTGCCGGCAGGTGGGCATCGCCGTGGGCACGGCCGTGTACGGAACGATCTTCGCCACCTCGATGCGCAACGCCTTCGAGGGGTCGGCGCCGGGGGCCGGCGGCCAGGGCGCCGAGCTGGGCAAGGCGGTGCAGCACAGCAGTGTCGACTCGATCGTGGGCGCGGCGGCTCCCGGTCAGCGTGGCGCGCTGCTGCATGAGCTGCTCGGCGGGTTCGCCTCGGCCATGGACGACCTGCTGTTGACCGGAGGGCTGGTGGCGTTGGCCGGAGCGGTGCTGTCGGTGCTGCTGATCCGTGCGCGGGACTTCGTCCAGGCGTGACCCCCGGCCCTCGGGCGTGCCGGACGCAGGGCCGTGGCCGCCCCCGGCCTACCCCTGGTCAGACGGCGCCGGCCCGGCTTTCGTGGTCCACTTCCCTCCGCAGCGCCAGCCCCAGCGCGACGCCGACGACGATGAACGCGATCCCCAGCCAGTCCGGGGCGGCGTCGGCGACCAGGCTGATGATGCCGATGGGCACGAACCAGGCGGTGAGCGGGGTGATCATCTCCAGGACCGGGGGCGCCGGCTGGTCGGGAACCCCGCCCTGCCGCTCCACGGCGCGGGCCGTCGCATAGTCCGGATACCACGCGGTGAACTGCACGGCCACCAGCATCGCGCCGGTCTGGATGATCCACCCGGTCCACAGGTTGTTGTTGTCCCCCAGCACGAAATCGCCGTAGAAGCCGGAGACGGAGGAGACCAGGAAGGCCAGCCCCCAGAAGCCGGTGATCACGTCGTTGATGCGCAGGAATGCCGGGCTGTCCCAGAACTCCCGCGGCGTCTGCTCACGCGCGTACTGCAGCGTGAACGGCATGCGTACCAGGATCGAGCCGACGGCGATGACGGTCAGCGTGATGTTGGAGATCTCGCCCAGCCAGACTTCGATCCACTCCAGTCCGGCAGCGCTGACGACGTTGACGACCACCAGCAGAACGGCGAAATAGACGACGCTGACGACGTTGAGCAGTTTCATCGACCGGCCCCGGATCCTGTCGATGAGGACGAAGCCGATCGCGAACACCAGCGCCGCGAGTACGGCCCACGGGGTGCGTCCCGGCCCCTCGAAGACCCCGAGCAGGATCCACGGAACCATGCCGACGAACGGTCCGTCGAGTGCATCTCCGAACCGGCTGAGCAGGGTGTGCGGCGAACGGCTCCGGTCGTCGGGCGGAACGCCGGGGGCGGTGGGGCCTGACGCCGGCGGTGCCGCCCGCCTTGCTGCGGTGACCGGTGCTTCCGGTTCGGTCCTGCCGGAACCGGATGCCCCGGTGCGTGCCGTGCCGGATTCGGAACCCATGGCCGTTCCCCGTCGTCGTAGGCGCTGCCGCCGGGTGGTTGCGCGCCGACCCAGCGGGTTAATCACCTTGAATTATGCGCTTCGCCGGCCGAGAACGGAAGGGGTCGGTGCCGATCAGTGCGATGCGCCGGGAGGCATGATGCCGCGCGGCAGGGTCGACGCGCAGCCTGCCGCAGTCCTTCAGCCGGCGTCGGAGAGCTGGAAGTCGACGATCGCCTGCACACCGCGCACGGCCTCGCGCAGCGCGTCGCGGCGATCGACGATCCCGGGCGCCGCCAGGATCGACTGCCGGTCCGACTGGCCCATCGGCACCTGGGCCGCCAGCTTGTAGAGCCTGTCGCCGGGGTCCATCGGCAATTCGTCGAACGACGGCGGCGGCGGAGACTCCGCGTCCTGCTTGGCCGCGAGCGCGTCGATGGAGCCGTAGAGGTCGGCGATCTCGGAGACCAGGGCGCTCAGATCCACATCCGGGGGGCCGGGCTCGTCGGGCCAGTCCTCGATCTCGGCGCGCGGGTACGGATCATCGTCCAGCCACCGGGCGACGGCGATGCGGGATTCCGCGATGCACTCGACCAGGAAGCGGTCGGGAGCTATGCCCCGATGGCCGGTGATCCGCATGCGCGAACCCACAGACATGCGGGCGTCGCCTCCCCCGACCTCGGAGCCGCGCTCGATGAGCACCGTGCCGAACACCGGACCGTCCGGAGCGTCGAGGCAATCCTCCAGCAGCGAGCGGAAGCGGGGCTCGAAGACGTGCAGCGGGAGGCGTTCCCCGGGGAGCGCGACGCCGCCGAGCGGAAACATCGGCAGGATCTGCATGCACCCAGCATGCCGTACGCGCTGCGCCCGGGGCGTGATAGCGGCGCGGATCACGCGGCCGTGGTTAATGTGGAGAGTGGGCTGTGCGGGACGGCCGGCCCGGCGGGGATCACGCCAGGCCCCGTGGAGTTCGGAGACGGCGGCGGACGGACGGAGTGCGGAGTATGGGGTACCGGTTCCTGGGGGACAGCGGACTGAAAGTCTCGGAGATCGTCTACGGCAACTGGCTCACCCACGGTTCGCAGGTCGAGAACGAGACGGCCACCCGGTGCGTGCACGCGGCGCTGGACGCCGGGATCTCCACCTTCGACACCGCCGACGTCTACGCCGAGGGCCGTGCGGAGGAGGTGCTCGGCAAGGCGCTGGCCGGCCGGCGGCGCGAGTCCCTCGAAGTCTTCACCAAGGTCTACTGGCCGGTGGGAGACCGCGGGCCCAACGAGACGGGGCTGTCGCGCAAGCACATCCTCGAGGGGATCGACGGCTCCCTGCGGCGCCTTGGAACGGACTACGTGGACCTCTATCAGGCGCACCGCTACGACCACGAGACTCCGCTGGAGGAGACCATCGAGGCCTTCGCACACGTCGTGCGTTCCGGTAAGGCCCTCTACATCGGGGTGTCCGAGTGGTCGGCGGAGCAGTTGCGCGCCGGCCAGGAGCTGGCGCGGCAGGCGGGCTTCCGGATCGTGTCCAATCAGCCGCAGTACTCGATGCTGTGGCGGGTGATCGAGGACCGGGTGGTCCCCGTCTCCCGCGAGCTGGGTATCTCGCAGATCGTGTGGTCGCCGATGGCGCAGGGCGTGCTTTCCGGCAAGTACCGGCCCGGAACCCCGCCTCCCGCCGGTTCGCGCGCCACCGACGACAAGGGCGGGCGCGACATGATCGCCCGCTTCATGGAGCCCGAGGTGCTCGAGGCGGTCCAGCGGCTGCGGCCCATCGCCGACGACCTGGGCATCACCATGTCGCAGCTCGCCATCGCATGGGTGCTGGCCAACGACAACGTCTCCTCGGCGCTGGTGGGTGCCTCACGCCCGGAACAGGTCGAGGAGAACGTCAAGGCCGCGGAGGTGACCCTGTCCGACGACGTGCTCGCCGCGGTCGACCGGGCACTGGAGGCCGGCGGTGTGCGGGTGATCGAACGTGACCCGGCCAAGACCAAGAGCCCGTCGCACAGGCTGGTGTGACGGTGCCGGACGCGGAGCACGGCGAGGAGGCGTCCCACGGCGCCGGGGTGCACGGCGGCGGGACCGGAGCCGGCGGGGCCCTGCCGCGGTACGTGCCGTCCGGGCGGCAATGGGAGATCCGCAGGGGCCCGCAGCGCGCGGTGATCGTCGAGGTGGGCGGCGGTATCCGGACCTACACCTGCGGCGAGCGCGAGGTGCTGCAGGGGTATCCGGTGGACGCGATGTGCGACGGGGCGCACGGTGCACCGCTGATCCCCTGGCCCAACCGGCTGGCGGACGGACGGTACCGGTTCGGCGGCGCCGAGCACCGGGTTCCGCTGACGGAGCCCGGCAAGGGCAACGCCATCCACGGGCTGCTGCGCTGGCGCCCCTACGGCCTCCGCGACGCGACCGAGGACTCGGTCACGGTGGGCGCGGTGCTGCATCCTTCGCCCGGGTACCCGTTCGTCCTCGACGTCGCGATCACCTACCGCCTCGACGACGACGGGCTGCGGGTGACCACCACTGCGCGTAACGACGGTGCCGGGGCGCTGCCGTACGCCCACGGCCAGCACCCGTACCTGTCGGCGGGGACGGATCCGGTGGACGAGTGCGTGCTGGAGTTCGACGCGTCGACGCGCATCCTGGTGGATCCTGAGCGGTCGCTGCCCACCGGGACTGAGGCCACCGAGTGCACCGACCATGATTTCCGCGGCGGCCGCGTGCTGGGGCCGCTCGCCCTGGACGACGGGTTCACCGGGCTGGGGCGCGACGCGCAGGGGCGCTCGTGGGTGCGGCTCACCGGTGCGGACGGACGGACAGTCGAGCTGTGGATGGACTCCTCCTACGGCCACCTGCAGCTGTTCACCGGGGACACGCTCGCTCCCGGCCGGCGCCGCACCGCCCTGGCGGCGGAACCGATGACCGCACCGGCGAACGCGTTCGCGACCGGGCAGGACGTGATCACGCTCGAGCCGGGGTGCACCGTGACCGGCGAGTGGGGAGTGCGGCTGGCCGGGTAGCGTGCAATGCCCGGCGGGCGTGCCGCCGAACCGCGCAGCGGAGAGCGGGCGGGCGCCGGCCGATGCTCAGGAGGTCGGCGCTCAGGAGGCCGATGCTCAGGCCGGCCGATGTTCAGGAGGCCGGCGCGTCCCTCCTGATCGACGCGTGGCAGAGGGTGGGCGTGACCCACGGCTCGACCTGCGACGCGTAGTCGCCCGCGCCCAGGTGGTCGAGCGCCCCACGCAGCAGCCCCAGGTGGATGCGGCACACGACGGCAGGGTTCTCCCGGGCGACGGCGCCGAACGGGCAGTCGTGCAGGGTGATGTCCGCGGACTCGTCGGTGCCGCCGGAGGCCAGGTCCGACTCGAATCCGAGTTCCGTGAACAACGCGTTGATCTTGGCGGCCACGCCGTTCAGGCGCGGCGGGCGCGACTCGACGGGGGCGCCGTTGAGGCTTTCCACGGCCCACTCGTAGCCGGCGTACTCGGCGCGTTCGCCGGCCGACGCGGTGTCCGGGGCCTCGAGCGCCTTGAGCAGCAGGCGGGACAGCTCGAC
>CAYVJJ010000095.1:0-5026 GCA_964451655.1 uncultured Mycobacteriaceae bacterium
CCGGGTGCGGATAGCCTCGATCCCATGAGCACCGAGAGAACGCCGCGCGGCCGCGGCCGGGGGCGCGGCCTGATCGACCTGCGGCAGCGGCGAGGGTCCTCGTCCACACCCGAGCAGCGGCTGCTCGACCACCGCGGCCCGGGCGACTGGGTGCACACCGACCCGTGGCGGGTGCTCCGCATCCACAGCGAGTTCATCGAGGGGTTCGGGGCGCTCGCGGAGCTGCCGGAGGCCGTGTCGATCTTCGGCTCGGCGCGGGTGTCGGAGACCTCCGAGATCTACCGGGACACCCGGCGGCTGGCGGGCAAGTTCGTCGATGCCGGCTACGCGGTGGTCACCGGCGGCGGCCCCGGCGTGATGGAGGCGGGGAACCGGGGCGCGGCCGATGCGGAGGGGCTGTCGGTGGGCCTCGGGATCGAGCTGCCCCACGAGGAGGGACTCAACGACTGGGTGGATCTGGGCCTGCACTTCCGGTACTTCTTCACCCGCAAGACGATGTTCATCAAGTACTCGCAGGCGTTCGTGTGCATGCCCGGCGGTTTCGGCACGCTCGACGAGCTCACCGAGGCGCTCACGCTGGTGCAGACGGGCAAGATCACCCGTTTCCCCATCGTCCTGGTGGGCACGCAGTTCTGGTGCGGGCTGGTGGACTGGCTCCGCGATGTGCTGGTGGCGCAGAAGATGATCGACCCCGAGGACATCGACCTGGTGCACGTCACCGACTCGCTCGACGACGCCGTCCGGTTCGTCGTGGCGGCGCACCGCCAGATGAACGGCGGCCCGGAGGACGGGCCCACCATCGACGGCCCCACGGGTCCCGCGGGCGAGGTGGGTCCGCAGTGAGGCCGACGGTGGCGACGCACGGCCGCGGCGGGGTGTCCGTGTGCGTGTTCTGCGCCTCGGGGCCGGTCCCGCCGCGGTACGAACAGCTCGCGGCGCGGGTGGGCACCGCGCTGGCCGAGCGGGGCTGGAGCCTGGTGTCGGGAGGGGGGCGCGTGTCGATGATGGGGGCGGTGGCGCGGGCCGCACGCGCCGGCGGGGCCCGCACGGTGGGCGTGATCCCGCGGGCGCTGGTCGACATGGAGATGATGGACTCGGATGCCGACGAGCTTCTGGTGACGGACACGATGCGTGAACGCAAAGGCCTCATGGATGCGCACGCGGACGCGTTCCTTGCGCTGCCCGGCGGGCTGGGCACCGTCGAGGAACTCAGCGAGGTGTGGACCGCGTCGACGCTGGGCATGCACGGCAAGCCGGTCGTGCTGCTCGACCCCGACGGGCACTACGGCGGCCTGATGACGTGGCTGCGGGGCATCGCCGGCGACGGCTTCGTGCGGAACGAGGCGCTGGACCGTCTGCCGATCGCCACCACCGTCGACCAGGCGCTGGACCTGTGCGCCGGCACCGCGCGCACACGCGACACCGCGGTGCGCTCGGGCGCCCGTACAGCGATGACGAACGGTGCCGGCGCGGCGCGCGGCGCGCGGGACGCGGAGAGTGAACGCGTGCGGGGCGCTGTGCAGGCGGCGCGCCGGGATCGGGCGGCGGCACCGGAGGACCTGCAGTGACCGCGGGAGCGACGACGGAGGCGCCGGGGTCGCTGTGCGGCCGTGCCGTGCGCACGGACCGTGCTCTGATCATGGCCATCGTCAACCGCACCCCCGACTCCTTCTACGACCGCGGCGCGGCGTTCGAGGACGGTGCGGCGCGGGACGCGGTGCGGCGCGCGGTGGACGACGGCGCCGACATCATCGATATCGGCGGCGTCAAGGCGGGCCCCGGGGACGAGGTGGACCAGGACGAGGAGATCCGGCGGGTGGTGCCCTTCGTGTCGTGGGTGCGCGAGCATTTCCCGGACCGCCTCATCAGCATCGACACGTGGCGCGGCCCGGTGGCGCGGCGCGCCCGCGAGGCGGGCGCCGACCTGATCAACGACACGTGGGCCGGTGCCGATCCCGGCCTGGTGGCGGTGGCCGCGGAGACGGGTGCGGGCCTGGTGTGCTCGCACACCGGCGGCGCCGAGCCGCGCACGCGGCCGCACCGGGTCCGGTACGGCGACGTCGTGGCGGACGTGGTCGAGGAGGTGACCGCCGCCGCGCAACGGGCCTTCGCCGCGGGGGTCCCGCGCGATTCGGTGCTCATCGACCCCACCCACGATTTCGGCAAGAACACCTTCCACGGGCTGACCCTGCTGCGGCACGTCGACGCGCTGGTGGCCACCGGGATCCCCGTGCTGATGGCGTTGAGCAACAAGGATTTCGTCGGCGAGACCTTGGGTGCAGGCCTCACCGAAAGGATCGAAGGCACCCTCGCCGCGACCGCGCTGGCCGCAGCGGCGGGGGCGCGCGTGTTCCGCGTGCACGAGGTCGCCGCCACGCGGCGCACCCTGGAGATGGTGGCGTCGATCGCGGGCACCCGCCCGCCCGCGCGCACCGTGCGGGGGCTCGCGTGAGCGGGGCCGCCGTCCGCACGTGGCACGACCCCGCCTGGACGATCGAGGAATTGGTCGCCGCGAAGGCGGGGCGCACCGTGTCGGTGGTGCTGCCGGCCCTCGACGAGGAGGGCACCGTCGGCGGCGTGGTCTCGTCGATCCTGCCGTTGACGGCGGGCCTCGTCGACGAGCTCGTGGTGCTGGATTCCGGATCCCGCGACCGGACGGCCCGGCGGGCCCGCGAGGCGGGAGCGCGCGTGGTCACCCGCGAGGAGGCGGTGCCCGGGGTGCCCCCCGTCCCGGGCAAGGGCGATGCGCTGTGGCGGGGTGTGGCCGCCACCCGCGGCGACATCGTCGTGTTCATCGACTCGGACCTGATCGACCCCGACCCCCGATACGTGCCGAACCTGGTCGGCCCGCTGCTCACCGCGGACGGGATCCACCATGTCAAGGGCTTCTACCGGCGGCCGCTGCGTATCAACGAGACCGAGGATCCGCGCGGCGGGGGACGGGTGACCGAGCTGGTGGCGCGACCGATGCTGGCGGCCCTGCGCCCTGAACTCACCGCGATCCTGCAGCCGCTGGGCGGCGAGTACGCGGCCACGCGCGAACTGCTCGCCTCCGTGCCGTTCGCCCCCGGATACGGCGTGGAGATAGGGCTGCTCCTGGACACCTATCGCCGCTACGGCCCGTCCGGGCTGGGGCAGGTGAACCTGTCCGTGCGCAAACACCGCAACCGCGACCTGATGGAACTGGGTGTGATGAGCCGACAGATCATCGGCACGATGCTGCGGCGGTGCGGCATCGACGACTCGGGTATGCCGCTCACACAGTACTTCGCGCAGGGGGACACGTTCGTCCCGCGCACTGCGGAGCTCGACCTTGCGGACCGGCCCCCGGTGGACACGGTCGTCGAGCGGGGGCGGCGATGGTGACGGCGGTCCTGTACGTGCTGCTGGTCGCCCTGGTGGCGGGTCTGCTGTTCGTGGTCGCGGCGCTGGTGTTCGGCCGCGGCGAGGAGCTGGCGCCGTTGCCGCGGGACGCTTCGCCGACCCGGCTGCCCGATCACGCCATCGACGCGGACGACATCAGGGATCTGCGCTTCCAGCAGACCTTCCGCGGCTACAAGGCCTCCGAAGTGGATTGGGCGCTGCAGCGGCTGGCCAACGAAGTCGAGCGTCTGCGGGCGGTCGCCGCAGCGCACAACGGTGAGATGGGCGCGGAAGCGGTCGACTTCCCTGCCGGGCAGGAGGGCCCGGCGGGCGTTGAGGGGCGTCAGGCCGGGAGTCCGGGGCGGTGTCACACCGGCGATGCCGATAGGGAAGAATAGAGGCTGTCGGCATTCACCTGCCGCGCAACACTCATGCGGTCACGGGCCCTACTGCGGCCCGAGCACATCTGGAGGGAGCACACGATGGCGGCCATGAAGCCCCGGACCGGGGACGGTCCCCTCGAAGCGGCCAAAGAGGGACGTGGAATTGTCATGAGGGTCCCGTTGGAAGGCGGCGGGCGTCTGGTCGTGGAGCTGACCCCGGAGGAGGCCGCCACGCTGGGGGAGGAGCTTCGCGGCGTCACCGCGTGACGAGCGGCCGTGGCACGGCTTCCCGCAACCCCGTCGGCCCGGGCCGGCGGGGTTGCTGCCGTGTCGGGGACCAGGTGCCGGAACCGGTCATCGGCGGACGGAGCAGGGGATGGATCAGCACCGCGAGGACGCGCTCGCACGCGTGGCGGACGTGCTGCGCTGCCCGGTCTGCGGCGGCGCGGTCGCGGTCGACGCCCGTGCGGTGCGCTGCGACCGGGGGCACGTGTTCGACCGCGCCCGGCAGGGGTATGCGAGCCTTCTCGGCCGGCCGTTGAAGTTCCACGGAGACGACGCCCCGATGGTCGCCGCGCGGCGGCGTGTGCTGGATTCGGGACTGTACACGCCGGCGCTCGAGGCGGTCGCCGCGGCCGGGGCCGGGGTGATGGCCCGGGCGGCGGCCGCGGACGGGGCGACCGGCGCCGTCACCGCCGTCGACCTCGGATGCGGGACGGGGCACTATCTGGCCGCAGTGCTCGACCGGGCGGAGCAGCACATCGGTGACGGCCGGCGGAACAGTGCGCCCGTGCGGGGGATCGGGGTGGACGCCTCCAAGGCGGCGGTCCGGGCCGCGGCCCGCGCGCATCCGCACGCCGCTGCGCTGCTCGCCGACGCGTGGTCCGATCTGCCCCTGGCCGACGGGGCCGCACAGCTGGTCATGTCGGTGTTCGCGCCGCGGAGCGCGGCGGCCTACCGGCGCGTGCTCGGCCGGGGCGGGACGGTGCTGGTGGCGATGCCGGAGCCCGGCCACCTCGCGGAGCTGGTCGGCCGGCTCGGCCTGGTCCGCGTGGACGAACGCAAACAGGAGCGGCTGGCGTCCGCGATGGCCGGTTTCGAGGAGGTACGCGCGGACGAGGTCCGCTGGACGATGCGTCCCGATCCCGGTCTCGTCGCGGACATCGTCGGCATGGGCCCGTCCGCCCGGCACGACGGGGGCGGACTCGCGGAGCGGGCCGCCGCGCTGCCGGAGGGGATGGAGATCAGCGGCCACCTCACAGTGCGCGTCTACAGGCGCG
>CAYVJJ010000095.1:5126-7608 GCA_964451655.1 uncultured Mycobacteriaceae bacterium
GGTGCCGGAGTCCGTGGCTCCGGCACCACGTTCCGCGGCGGCGTCAGACGCGGGCGGCGCACACCAGCCCGGCGCCGACGGGCAGCACCGAGGGGAGCAGCAGTCGGTGCTCGGCGGCGGCGCGCAGGGCCTCGCGGGCGTCGGAGGAGGCGGGGTCGCGGCGGGTGTGGTCCCACGGCGCGGCGCCGGCCAGCATCCCGTGCACCGCCAGGACCCCTCCGGGCCGCAGCAGGCGCACCGCCTCAGCGACGTAGCGTGCGTGGTCGGCACCGCCGCAATCGACGAACATCAGATCGTAGGATTCGTCGGCGAGGCGCGGGAGCACCTCCAGCCCGCGGCCGCCGATGAGCCGGGTGCGCGGCGAACCGGACCCGTTGCGGGAGAGCACCGTGCGCGCGGTGCGCTGATGCTCCGGCTCGATGTCGATGGTGGTCAGGGCGCCATCGTCACGCATTCCGCTCAACGTCCACAGGGCGCTGATCCCGGCGCCGGTGCCGATCTCCACCGCGGTCCGCGCATCGACCATGCGCGCGAACATGGCCAGCACGGTGCCCACGGAGTCCGGGACGGCGTCCACGCCCAGGTCCGCCGCCCGCTCACGCGCCTCGGCCAGCGCTGCCGGGTCCGGAACCGGCACGGCATCGCCGGCGGACGCGGCCTCGACGCGGTCGGCGGCGAAGGCGGCGGCGCAGTCGGAGAGCGATTCGGTGTCCACAGGGCTGTCGTTGTCGGTCACGCCAGTGAGCGTATCGCGGCGGGTCGCGGCGCGCGGAGGTGTGCGCGGGCACGGCGTGCCGGGATTCTCAGGAGACGCTCAGGCTGCTCCCAGCGTTGCCACACCCCGGTACGGGAGGCTGATCGCAGACCGGAGGCGCAGTGCCGGCGGCACGCGCGCCGCGGTCGGCCGGAATAGATCGATCACCGGGAGTGTTGAGCATGTCGGGGAGTGAGGCCCGTGCGCGGCGCACGGCCGGTCGTCCACGGGCGGGCGGGGCGCGGTGAGCGCGGCATCCGCAGGAGACGGCGGCACGGTCGGGCAGCAGGCGACGGCCGGGCAGAAGACGACGAGTTCCGCCGCACGGTGCCGGAGCCACGCGGTTCCGGCGACCCAGCCGACGAGGACGGGTGGCAGCATGAGCATGGCCGAGACGACGTACACCGACGGCACGGCCGCGGGCGAACCCGGGGACCCGCGCACCAGCGGGCGGGCCCCGGACGGGGCCGGCGAGCCCGGGCACGGGACCGCGGTCTTCGACGCGACGGGCGACCCGTCGGTGATGCCCAGCTGGGACGAGCTCGTCCGCGAGCACGCGGACCGGGTGTACCGGCTGGCCTACCGGCTCTCCGGCAACGTCCACGACGCGGAGGACCTCACCCAGGAGACCTTCATCCGCGTGTTCCGGTCGCTGTCGAAATACCAGGCGGGCACCTTCGAGGGCTGGCTGCACCGCATCACCACCAATCTGTTCCTGGACATGGTGCGGCGCAGGAACCGGATCCGGATGGAGTCGCTGCCGGAGGACTACGACCGCGTCCCCTCCGACAGGCCCGACCCTGAGCAGATCTATCACGACACCCGGCTGGCGCCCGACCTGCAGCGTGCGTTGGCGTCGCTCGCGCCCGAATACCGTGCGGCGGTGGTGCTGTGCGATGTCGAGGGTCTGTCTTACGAGGAGATCGCGGCCACGCTCGGCGTAAAATTGGGTACCGTGCGAAGCAGGATCCATCGTGGTCGGCAGGCGATCCGCGATCATCTCGCCACGGCGCAGGCGCCGGAGGCGCAGGTTCCGGGAGGAGCACGGCGGTGAGCCTGCGTGTGCGCGGGGTGCGCGCACCGCGCGAGGATGCGGACCACGGCGGCGACGGCGGGAAAGGACGGCGGATGTTCGATTCGACATGGCGCGCTCGGTCCCGCGGGCGGGCCGCCAGGTCCGCGTCGGGTCCGGAGCCTGCGGCGGGCTCGCAGTTTTCGCTGGGCCCCGGCACGACGGACCCCGGACATCTCGCGACGGAGGCGATCGCCGCGTACGTGGACGGGGAACTGCGCATGAGCGCCCATCTGCGGGCCTCGGGTCATATCGCCGCGTGCCCGCTGTGCGCAGCCGAGGTGGATGCGCAGCGGCATGCGCGCTCCGCACTGCAGTCCTCGGCGGTCCCGTCGCCGCCGGACACGCTGTTGGGGCACCTGCGGTCGATCCCGCAGACCGCCCCGGCCCCGGCCCAGGAGGACGCACCGCACGGGAACGGCGCGCGGCGGAGGGGCGCCCCGGAACGTCGGCGCCGCCTGTTCTGACCCGGCCGGTGCGGCGCGGTGGGATGCCGTACCCAATACTGTGGGCGGCGGAAGTCTGTCCCGGCTGTGGGAATCCGCGGCCGGCAGTGGCAAGCGCGACAGGTCCGGTCGGCCGGGCACATCGACGGCGGCAGCGCCGGAGGGGACGTAGGTGAACAGGGAACCGGACGACGGCAGGGAATCGGACGA
>CAYVJJ010000095.1:7708-8990 GCA_964451655.1 uncultured Mycobacteriaceae bacterium
CGGACGACGGCAGGGAATCGGACGAGAACAGGGAACCGGACGAGAACGCTGCGCCCGGCGGCTTCGGCGACGAGGCCGCACAGCATCGCCTGTCCCCGACCCCGTTGCGCAAGCCGGAGATCGCGCCTGAGCAGGCACGCGCGTTCCGCCGCCCCGACGGCCAGGACGAGCCGCTTCCGCCGTCGGCCGACGGGGCCCCGCCGCCACCGCCGCGGCGCCCCGAGCCGGTCGATCCCGTCCTGGAGGAGGCCTACGGACGTCCGCCGGGCGAGTCCGGCGGGGTCCAGCGCGACCCCGACGGCACCGGGACGGTGTCCGGACGCGGCGGGCCGCGGCGGCCCGCCGACCCCTGGCGCGATCCGGACGCGGTGGCGGAGGCGGCTCCGCCGGCCGACGAGGACCCGCGCCCGCGCCCGGCCGGAGGCCGCCTCGGGGTGCGCGAGGTGCTCTTCGGCGGTCGGGTCGCGCCCAAGGCCCTGGCCGTGCTCGGGGTCCTCGCGCTGGCGATCGGCCTGCTCGGCGGCCTGCTCGGCCGCTACACCGCAGAGGTCTCGAGCTCGCTCACGAGTTCATCGGTGGACCTGGTCACGCCGGACGGCGACGACCAGCCGCCGGCGAACAGGACCGTGGCGATCGCGTCGGCCGTCGTCCCGTCGGTGGTGTCGATCCAGGTCACGTCCCCGCGGGAGGTCGGCTCAGGGTCCGGCGTCGTGATCGACGGTCAGGGCTACATCGTCACCAACAACCACGTCATCTCCAAGGCGGCGACGGAGCCGGACACCACCGAACTGAAGGTGGTCTTCTCCGACGGGCAGTCGGTTCCGGGCCGCATCGTGGGCCGCGACGTCAAGACCGACCTGGCGGTGGTCAAGGTCGACGACGTCAAGAACCTCACCGTGGCGAAGCTCGGCGACTCGGACGACATCAAGGTGGGTTCGGACGTCGTCGCGATCGGCTCCCCGCTGGGCTTGAACCGCACCGTGACCGAGGGCATCGTCTCCGCGTTGAACCGGCCGGTCCCGCTGTCCGGCGAGGAGACGGACACCAATGCCGTCATCGACGCCATCCAGACGGACGCCGCCATCAATCCGGGCAATTCGGGCGGCCCCCTCGTGGACGCGCAGGGCAGGCTCATCGGCATCAACACGGCGATCCGCACCCTCGGCGCGGACAGCAGCGGGTCGATCGGGCTGGGTTTCGCGATCCCGATCAACGCCGTCGCGAAGGTCGCGCAGTCCCTGATCCACACCGGGGCCATGCACCACCCCGAGATCGGCGTCAA
>CAYVJJ010000096.1:0-7744 GCA_964451655.1 uncultured Mycobacteriaceae bacterium
ACATCCTGCAGGTGGTGGCCGACCGCCGGTGGGTGAGCTTCATGTACAGCTACCCGAACCTCATCCCCGAGCACCCGGACACCGTGCGACGCGCGGTGCGGATGCTCGAGCCCTTCGACTTCGACATCGTGTACGGCGCGTGGTGGGGAAAGGTCCTCGACGGCGCGGACGCCGGGATGGGGGCGACGGACCCGCCTGCGGGGGAGGGGCGGGCGAAGGCGGCCGTGCGCCGCTCCGCCGAGCGGTACCTGCGGCACCTGGGGGCCGGGCTGTGAGCGGTGCGACGAGTACGCAGTTGCGCGAGGTCGGCCGGATGCGGCTCGCGGCCCAGCGGCTTGTAGGGAAGGGGTTCGAGGAGGCGGCCGACGCCGTGCGGCACATGTCGGCGATGCAGGGGCAGGATCTGCCCGGTGTGTTCGTCTCCGCCGCGTTGCGCACCCGTGGCCGGCGGCGCGACGGGGTGGTCGAGGCGATGAACTCCGGTGCGGTGGTGCGCAGTTGGCCGATGCGCGGCACGCTGCACCTGGTCGCGGCCGAGGACCTCGGTGCGATCCTCTCACTCACCGGCGAGCGGATGCTGCGCGCCACGGCCCGGAACCGCGAGCTCCGCGGCATCGACGATGCGCTGGTGGACCGGGCGCGCGAGGTGACCGGTGCCGCGCTCGGGGGCGGGAATTCGCTGTCGCGCGACGAGCTGATGGCGCTGTGGGAGAAGGCCGGACTGCTCGGCGAGCCGGGACGCGGATACCGGCTCCTGTTCACGCTGGCGGTGGCGGGCGACGTGTGCTTCGGGCCGTATCGCGACGGCGCGCAGCGGGTGGTGTTGTGCAGCGAGTGGATCGGCGGGCGGCCGGCGCCGGGCCCCGACGAGGCGCTGGCGCAGTGGGCGCTGCGCTACTTCCGCAGCCACGGGCCCGCGACGGTGCGCGACTTCGCGTGGTGGACCAAGCTGCCGCTGAACGCGATCCGGGCCGCGCTGGGCGAGGTTGCAGGCCGGCTCGAATCCTGGACCGTCGGCGACGACGAGTACCTGATGGCCCCGGAGACCCCGGAGCTGCGCGCCGCCGCCGGACGCGGTGCCGACGCCGTGCTCCTGCTGCCGGGCTTCGACGAGTTCCTCCTGGGCTACGGGGCGCGCGGCGCGGTGCTGCCGGACGAGCACGCGGAGAAGGTGGTGCCGGGCGGCAACGGCATGTTCCGCGGCACGGTCGTTTCCCGGGGGCGCGTCGTGGGCACCTGGAAGCGCACGGGCAGCGGGAGGGCCGAGCGGATCGACGCCGCACCGTTCACCGTCTTCACCAAGACGGTCGAGGCGGCGCTGCCGCGCCGGTTCGCCGCCCTGCCCTGAACCCGCTGCCCGGCCCGGTCCCGCTGCCCGGCCCGGTCCCGCTGTCCATTGCCGGGAGCCTCAGCCCCGAGGCACCGGCTCTCCGCGGTAGGGGCCGAAGCTCCACTTGTTGCCCTCCGGGTCTCGCACCGCGAACTCGCGGTTGCCGTAGTCCTGGTCGGCGAGCGGGCGCATGATGTCGGCCCCCGCGGCGGTGACCCTGGCGTAGAGCCCGTCGACGTCGTCGGTGACCACGTAGGCCCCGAACGTCCCGGGCTCCAGTGCCCATTCGGCCCCGGGCTCGTGGTCGCCCAGCATGATCCCGCCGCCCTCGGGCCAGGCGAGTTGCGCGTGCACGATGCGTCCGCCGTCGGTGTAGCAGGCGGCTTCGATGAAGCCGAGCGTGCCGACGAGCCAGTCGATGAGGGCACGGGCGTCGCGCGCGTGCAGGGAGGGCCACACGGTGGGCTCCGGGACGGCGTCGGGTGTGCCGGCGGTGCTCGCGGTGGTCTCGTGCGCGGTGGTGTCGTGTGTCGTATCCATGCCGCTCAGTCTTCCGTGCGGCGGTGGCCCCCGGCTTGGATATTTCCGATCTCCTCGGCCACGAAAACACTGGGCGAGGACTCGGTGAAGCGGCGGAACTCCCGGGCCAGATGCGCCTGGTCGTAGTAGCCGGCGCGGGCCGCCAGATCCGCGAGCAGCGGCGGGCGGCCCCGGCGCACGCCGTCGGTCAGCGCGCGGAATGCCGTGTCGAACCGCAGGAGCCGGGCGAGCTCGCGCGGCGTCGTCCCGAGTTCGCGGCGCACCACCACCGCCAACTGCCGCTCACTCAGGCAGGACTCGCGGGCGAGCTCCGACACCGTCACGGCGCCGTCCGTCGCGGCCAGCCGGTCCCAGACGGAGGCGGTCTCGGCGCGGGGCCGGTGGCGGGCGGGGAACGCGTCGACGCGCCGTCGCAGGTAGTCCTCGACGGCGTCGAAACGGCCGGGCCACGTCGGGATCGCATGGAGACTGTCGCGCAGCGCCGTGATCCCCGGGCCGAGGACGTCGTCGGCGGGCAAGCTCGAGCGGAACAGGGCGCCGGCGGGGACACCGAACAGTGCTCCCGCCGCCAGTGGGTGCACGGAGATCTGGATGCCGCGCTGGCGTGCGGGCTGCCGGATGTAGGTGGGCGACAGGTGCAGCCCCGCGAGCAGCGTGTCGAAGGCGTCGAGGCGGCCCGCGTGCCAGTCGCCCGGGGTGCCGGCGCCCTCCACGGGGTCGTCCATGCTGAGGATGAAGGTGAGCCCGCGTGACGGGAGCCCGCGGTGCAGTCCTTCGGTCAGGCCGTCGGCGGCGTAGCCGTAGAGGGCCAGAACGCCGGGTACCGAGGATCTTCTGTGGACGAACTCGAGGGTGGACATCGCACTGCCGTCCTTCCCCGCCGGCGAGCCGGGCCCAGTCGGATCCGGCCGCAGGTGCGGATCAGTCGCCCTCGAAGTCGCCGGCCCCGCGACGCAGCTCGGTGAGGACGGAGACGAGCTGGTCGACGCCCGACGCGCCCAGACCGGGGTCCGCGAACACCTCGGCATTGAGCTTCTCCGTGGCCACCTGGGCCAACTCGCGCCCGTCGTCGGTGATCTCCACCAGCGTGGTGCGGCGGTCGCTGGGGTGCGGAAGCCGGCGCACCAGCCCCGCGGCCTCCAGCCGGTCCACCACGTTGGTGATGCTGGTGGGGTGCACCTGCAGGCGGGCGCTGGCCTTGTTCATCGGCAGGGCGCCGCGCTGGGTGAACATCAGGAGCATGAGCATCTCGTAGCGGGCGAAGGTGAGTCCGTGCGGACGCAGCACCTTCTCCACCCGGCTGAGCATGATCTGGTGGGCCCGCATCACGGACGTCACGGCGGCCATGCCGTCGGCCGCGCCCTCCCATCCGTGCGCGACCCACTGGCGGTGGGCCTCCGCGATCGGATCCACGGGCAGCGGGACAGTCGGGCTCATAGCCTGCCAGTATACTGTTTGCGGACTTCTGGACTATCGGACGCCAATCGATCCGTCGTCACGGTTGCCTGAGGTCCTCCTCCCAGTACTCGTCGACGCCCCGTCGCGGTGCGCTCTCCTCGGCGGCCCGCAGTTCGACGCGGCGGATCTTGCCGGAGATCGTCTTCGGCAGCGCGGAGAACTGGATGCGGCGGATCCGCTTGTACGGCGCCAGGTGTTCACGCGAGTGCGCGAAGATCTCCGCCGCAGTCGCCTCGTCGGGACTGCGGCCGTCGACGAGCACGATGTACGCCTTCGGCACCGCGAGCCGGACGGGGTCGTGCGCGGGGATCACCGCGGCCTCCGCGACCGCCTCGTGTGCGAGCAGCGCGCTCTCGAGTTCGAACGGCGAGATCCGGTAGTCGGAGGACTTGAACACGTCGTCCGTGCGCCCCACGTAGGTGATGTAGCCGTCGGCGTCACGCGATCCGACGTCGCCGGTGTGGTAAACGCCGCCGGCGGTCGCGGCGCCGGTGCGCTCGTCGTCCCCGTGGTAGCCGCGCATGAGTCCGACGGGGCGCTCGGTCAGGTCGATGCAGATCTCGCCGTCGTCGCCGTGCTCGCCCGTGGCGGGATCCACCAGGACGATCTCGAAGCCGGGGGACGGGCGCCCCATCGATCCGGCCTTGATCGGCGCGCCCGGGGTGTTGGCGACCTGCACCGTGGTCTCCGTCTGGCCGTAGCCGTCGCGGATCGTCACGCCCCACGCCGCCCGGACCCGCTCGATGACCTCGGGGTTCAGCGGTTCTCCGGCGCCGACGACAGTGCGCGGCGGGGTGTGCAGGAGTGAGAGGTCGGCCTGGATCAGCATCCGCCACACGGTGGGCGGGGCGCAGAAGCTCGTCACCGCGCAGCGGTCCATTTCGCGCATCAGGCGCACCGCGTCGAACCGCGTGTAGTTGACGATGAACACGCATGCCCCGGCGTTCCAGGGGGCGAAGACGTTGCTCCAGGCGTGCTTGGCCCAGCCGGGCGAGGAGATGTTCAGGTGCACGTCGCCCGGGCGCACGCCGATCCAGTACATCGTGGACAGGTGGCCGATCGGATAGGACGCGTGGGTGTGCTCGACCAGCTTCGGCTTCGACGTGGTGCCGGAGGTGAAGTACAGCAGCAGCGTGTCGTCGGCGCGCGTCGGGCCGTCGGGGGTGAAGTCGTCCGCCGCCGATGCCGCCTCGGCGTAATCGAGCCAGCCCTCGGGCGCCGGGCCGGTGCCCACGGCGATCCTGCCGACCCCGGCGAGCGCCGCGAACTTGTCCGCATCGGCGGTGCGGGCGACGACGTATCCGGCGCCGCCGCGCTCGACCCTGTCGCGCAGGTCCGCCTCCACCAGCAGGGTCGTCGCGGGGATGATCACCGCCCCCAGCTTCATCGCCGCGAGCATCGTCTCCCACAGCTCCACCTGGTTGGCGAGCATGAGCAGGATGCGGTCGCCGCGGCGCACTCCGTGCCCGCGCAGCCAGTTCGCCACCTGGTTCGAACGGCGGGACATCTCCGCGAACGACCACGTGCCCTCGGACCCGTCCTCCTCGACGATCCGCAGCGCGGGTGCGGCGTTGCCGTCGGCGAGCGCGTCGAACCAGTCCAGCGCCCAGTTGAACTCCCGGGGGTGCGGCCAGCGGAAGCCGTTGCGCGCGGCGTCGTAGTCCTCGCCGTGCGTGAGCAGGAAGTCGCGCGCGGCGCGGAACAGGCCGGTGGGGGTGTCCGGCGCTGCCGGGATCGTCATGGGGCCTCCGGAGGTCTGCGGGAAGTGTGGTGATGCACACAACACGACGTATCCGATTGTAGGATGCACCATAGTATGCCGTCACACCTCTGGCACTGGAACCCCGTCGGCCACCCCCGTACGGGGGTGACGGCGCCGGAATCGGCGGCGTACAAGGGGTGATCGGGTGCGTGCGTGCCGGACGCGCGGATACACTGCTGCTGTGATACAGGTCTCTGCAGACCACCCGGGGCGGTGCCCCTGCGGGCTGTCGGGCCTGCGGACGTACGCCCCGTCGACGAGGGAGTTCCGTTGGCACACGATGATCGCGTGGCGATCCGCGACGCCGTAGGCCGGTTGCACCGCGAATCCGGGCTGCCGATGGTGTTCGGGGGCGCGATCACGGGCCGGGACCGCCTGCAGATCACCGAGTTCGTCGGTGCGCAGAGCGGCACGATGCGAGGGCTGCGCGTGCAGACCGGCTCGGGTCTCGGCGGCAAGGCGATGGCGCTGCGGCGCCCGGTCCTGGTCAACGACTACGCCCGCGCGGACGCGATCACGCACGACTACGACGAGGCCGTCACCGGCGAGGGCATCCGCACCATGGTGGGCATCCCCGTGATGGTGGGGCGCTCGGTGCGCGGCGTGCTGTACGGGGCGCTGCGGGGCACCGCCGCCATCGGCGACCGCGTGATCGACTCCATGGTCACGGTGGGCCGCATCCTGGAGCAGGACCTGGCGGTGCGCGACGCCAAGGAGCGCGAGAACCCCTCCAGCGAGGTCTTCCCCCTGCCCGACGAGCAGACGCTGGACGACGCGCCGCCGGCGGTGCGGCAGCGGCTGCTGGAACTGGCGACGCGCATCGGCGACCCGGCCGTCCGGGACGAGCTCATCGACCTCGTCGGGCAGCTGCCCCCCGGGGAGCCGGCGGCGCCCGCCACGGCGCTCCCGGGCGGAGCGCCGGACGCCCCGGCCCCGCCGCAGGTCCGGCTGAGTCCGCGCGAGCGCGAGGTGCTCATGCAGGTGGCCATGGGGCACACCAACGCGCTCATCGGCGAGCGCCTGGGCGTGGGCGCCGAGACCGTCAAGAGCTACCTGCGCACCGCGATGCGCAAGCTGAGCGCCAACAACAGGATCGAGGCGGTCGTCGCCGCACGGCGCCTCGGCGCGCTCTGATCGCCTCGGGCGCCGACGTCATCGTCGTCGGCGGAGGCTCCTGCGGCGCCGTGCTGGCGGCGCGGCTCAGCGAGGACCCCGACCGGAGGGTGCTGCTGATCGAGGCGGGCGCGGCGGGGCCGCAGCCGGTGCCCGCGCCCGCGCACATCCTGCCCATCGGCCCGGGCGCGGCCCGTGCGCGCACCTACGCCACGACCCTGCGGGAGGGGGTCCGGGGGGAGCTGGTGCGCGGCGTGGGGCTGGGCGGCTCCGGCGCGGTGAACGGCTGCTATTTCATCCGGGCCACCCCGGCCGACCTCGACGGGTGGGGGCGCGCGGCGCACGGTTCCGGGACGGACTGGTCGTACGCCGCCGCGCTGCCGTACTTCCGGCGATCCGAGCGCGATCTCGACTACGGGAGCGGCCCCGTGCACGGTGACGCGGGCCCGGTCCCCGTGGCGCGGCGGACCGCGGAGGCCTGGCGTCCGGTCACCACGCGGTTCATGGCCGCGACCGGCGCGGCCGGATTTCCGGAGGAGCCGGACAAGAACGCCGGTGGTGCCGGCGGCGCGGGGCCGGTGCCCTGCAACATCCGCGAGGGCATGCGGGCGGACCCGGCGAGCACCTACCTGGGGGCGGCGCGCGGCCGCCCGAACCTCACCGTCCTGACGGGGGCGACGGTGGACAGGATCCTGCTGCGTTCCGATGCGGTGCAGGGCGTCGCGGTCCGTGCGGGCGGTGAGGAGAGCGCGGTCCACGCGCCGACGGTGGTGCTGTCGGCGGGGGCGATCGAATCGCCGGCGCTGCTGTGGAGGACCGGTATCGGGGACCCGGGTGTGCTGGGGCGCGGCGCCGTGCACCCGCTTCCGGCCGTGGGCCGCGAGTTCTCCGATCATCCGGAGATCACGATTCCGTACGTGGCCGCGGAGGGCCTCGACGGCGGACGTCGCGCGCCGGCCCCGCTGCTGGAAGCGTGCCTGCACGCCGGTGACGGACAGGGCGGCGAGGTGGAGATCCGCCCCTACACGGCGTCGTTCGGCACCGCGGTGCCGGGCAACCCGCCGATGCCGCCGGTGCTGGGTGTGGCGCTGATGACCCCCCGCGGACGGGGCCGGATGTCCCCGCACAACGGGGACCCGCACGGTGCACCGGTGATCGAACACCACTATCTGACGGACCCGCGCGATCGCGCCGCGGCGCGATCCGCGGTGGACCTGGCGCGCGGTCTGCTGGACGCTTCGGGGATCGGGACCGCGATCGACGGCGGCCGGCAACTGGGCAGTTCGCAGCACCTGGCCGGAACCTGCCCGATGGGCCCGGACCCGTTGACGTCCGTGGTCGACGGGCGGCTGCGGGTGCACGGGATCGACGGCCTGTCCATCGCGGACCTCTCAGTGTTCCCCCGTGTGCCGTCGCGTGGTCCGCACGCGACGGCGGTGATGCTGGCCGAGCGGGCCGCGGACTTCCTCAGCGTCGGCAGGTGACGGTGCGGGGCCGTGCGGCTGAGCGTTGCGGGCGGACGGCGCGGCGAGTCAGGATGC
>CAYVJJ010000096.1:7844-8900 GCA_964451655.1 uncultured Mycobacteriaceae bacterium
GTGCGGGGCCGTGCGGCTGAGCGTTGCGGGCGGACGGCGCGGCGAGTCAGGATGCCCGGTGCGCCCCGGCCACGCGGTAGTCGGAGGGATGCCAGAACGCCTTGGTGCTGGTGATGCGGGCGTCCTCGTCGAAGGTCATCACATCGATGGCGACCACCTCGACCGTGCGTTCCGGCAGCCGGGTGGTGATGCGGAACCGGAATGCGGCGCTGTCGCCGGCGATGCGGCAGTCGAGCAGCTCGGACTCATTGCTGTAACCGGCGGACTTGGCGTAGAAGGCTGCGATCGCGTCACGTCCGTGCACGATCCCGGAACCCACCGGGTCCTCCACGGTGGCGTCCGGCGCGTACAGGGCCAGCACGGAATCGGGGTCCGACGCCCCGACCGCGTCGACGTAGGCCTGGACGGTGTCGCGGATGGCGCTGCGCTGGGCGGAATTGTCGACGGGCACGGGTACCTCCCTGCATCGGGTGCGGGTGCGGTCTCACCCCGCACGTTATGCCAGGTCCCGTGCTATTGCGATGGACACGCCGTCGTACCGCGAGCCGAATAAAGCGGAGCGTGTTCCCTCACCCGGGGAGAGCCGTTCCGTCGACGGCCGTATGATGGCCGGTGCAGCCGGTACGCCCGGCGCGGTCACGAGGAGCCCCGAAGGCCGCGCGGGCGTCGAATCCGCCCGGGCCGTCACGGCGCGGGCGGCGAGAGGGAACCCGGTGGGATTCCGGGACTGTCCCGCAGCGGTGAGTGGGAACGAACCCCGCCAAGGAGCACTGGGCGCACGCCCGGGAAGCGGCGGGCAGTAGGAGGCGGCCCAGGGCCGCGCGCCCGCGAGTCCGAAGACCTGCCGGCCGTGGCGGGCACGCCGTGCCCGTCGAGCCATCGCCTCGGGGAATGGGCGTGTCCACCGGCTCGTGTCACAGCGCGGGGAGACCCGCGCGGCAGTCGAATCTGCACGGGGCTCGAGACGTGTGCACGTACCGCCGGCGGTGGTGACACCGACGTTCGTATGGAGACACACGTGGACACGACATTCACAGCGACAGTCCTGGGCTCACC
>CAYVJJ010000097.1:0-8885 GCA_964451655.1 uncultured Mycobacteriaceae bacterium
GCCGCGATCTCGATCCTCCGCGGCGTGGCCTCGCCCGCCTTGGGCAGCTCGATCCGCAGCACGCCGTCGGTGAGCGCGGCCGTCACCTCGTCCTCGACCACCTCGCGCGGCAGCGAGACGCGGTAGTCGAACGAGCCGCTGCGCCGGGCGCGCCGGTGCATGACGCCCTCGTGCTCGCGCTCCTGGATCGAACCCGCGACCACCAGGTCCGAGCCGTCGAGGTCGATGGTCACGTCCTCGCGCCGCACGCCGGGCAGCTCCGCCTCGACGATGTACGCGCTGTCCGTCTCCTCCAGGTCCACCGCCGGAATCCACCCGCGGCCGCCCTGGACGGGCTCGAGCATGCCGGTCATCGCCCTGCGCATCTCGTCGATCTCACGGAACGGATCCCACACTCGGGCAGGGTTGCGTCGAACGGGAAGAGCCATGGCTCCACACCTCCTGAATCATGCCGATGCTGTCATCAACATGAGCGTTATCGACTCAGGTTTTATTCCTCCACGCATCCACGTTGCGTCGAGGGCACTCATACCCGCCTCCGGATGCCCGCGATCAGCGCCGCAGCCACGGCCAGCACGCAGGCGGCGGTGACGAACGCCGAGTCGTACCCGCCGGACAGCAGCGGCGTGACCACCAGCGGTCCCAGGATCTGCCCGATGGCGTATCCGGCGGTGAGCACCGCCGCTGCGCGCGGCACCCCCATCTCGACGCCCGCAGTCATGGCCAGCATCGCGATCCCCATGAACGTCCCCCCGAACAGGACCGCCGCCACGGCCGCCGCGGCGGTGCCGCCGACGAGCGCGGGCAGCAGCGCCGACACCACCTGAAGCACCAGAGCGGCTGCGAGCAGGGTCTCGGTGCGGAACCGCCGGCGCGCCAGCGCCCACAGTGCCGTGGACGGCGCCGCCGCCGCGCCCACCAGCACCCAGGAGGCGGGGCCGGTCCACTCGGGCCCGTCGGCGGATACGGCAGCCACCAGGAACGTTCCCAGGATGATGTAGCCGAGCCCCTCGAGGAAGTATCCGGAGGCCAGCAGCCAGGTGTTGCGCGGCGACGGCCGGGGCCGCTCGATGCGAACGGCACGAACGGAGCCGTCCGCCTGCCCGACGTCCGTCTGCTCATCCGACGCCGCGTCGCCGCCCTCCGGCGCCGCGTCCGCCGGCCGCAGCCCCCATGCCCCCGCCGCGAACGCCGCGCCCATCGCGGCCGCCACAAGCCACAGCGGCTCCCACCCGATCACGTTCTGCAGCAGGGTGACCGCCAGCCCGGACACGGCGATGCCCACGCCGACCCCCGCGTAACCGAGCCCGGGGAACGGCCGGGAGGCCAGCGCGTTGGCGGAGTAGACGAACACGGCCGCACTCGCGATACCCGCCACCAGCCGCGCCACCGACCACAGCGGCACGCTCACCGCCGCGATCATGACAGCTTCGCTGGCCACCAGCACCGCGAGCGCGCCCCGGAACATCGTGCGCGAGCGCGACCATTGCGGCCGGACGATCAGCGCGGCCGCGCCCAGGAAGTACCCCAGGTAGTTGGCGGTCGCGACGAACGCCGTGCCCGACGACGACACATGCGCCTGCTGTTCCATCAGCGGCAGCAGCGGGGTGTAGACGAAGCGGCCGACGCCCATCGCCGCGGCCAGCCCCGCGCACGCCTGCAGTGCAGGGATCGGCGAGGGCCGCACCGTCGTCCGCGTGTCGCCGAACGTCACGTCGCCGCTCCTAGCCATCACGCGTCCCCCGCCCGCACGGCGGAAGGTCGGGTGGACCCTCGGACGACGAGCTCGACGGGCAGGACCTCCGAGGCGGCCACGGCCTCCGAGAAGGGCGATTCCGCACCGCCGATCAACTCCAGCAGCACCTGCACGGACCGCCGGCCTATGCTCCACGCCGGCGTCGCGACCGTGGTGAGCGGCACCGGCAGCTGCGCGGCCACGGGGATGTCGTTGTATCCCACCAGGCCCAGATCGTCGGGGATGCGCAGGCCCAGGTCACGCGCGACGCCCAGGATTCCGATGGCGATCGAGTCGCTCGCCGCGAAGATCGCGTCCGGCCTGTCCGGACCCTCGAGCAACGTGTGCGCGGCGTCGGTGCCGCCGCGCACGTCGAATGCGGCATGCACCACGTGCCCTGGCGCGATCGTCACCCTGGCCTCCGCCGTCGCGTCGAGGAACCCGGCGACCCGGTCACGCCCGGTGGTGGCGTGCAGCGGCCCCCCGATGGCCGCGGGCCGCCGGTACCCGCACTCGATCAGGTGCCGGCCTGCGAGCGTGCCGCCGTGATGATCGTCGCCGGTCACACTCGGCAGCCCCGCGTCGGCGTGCCGGTTGACGGCGACCATGGGCACCGCCGCTCCGAGATCCGCCACGAACCCGGCGGCCGGGCCGTGCAGGCTCGACAATAGAAGCCCGTCCACCTGCCGTCCCGCGAGCAGGTCGATGGCGCTGCGCTGTTCCGCCGGATCGTCCGGCGGGCTGGACAGCAGCACCGAGTAGCCGGATTCTCGTGCGGCCTCCTCCATTCCTCCGTAGATGGTGGCGACGACGCCGTCGGTGAGCCGCGGCATGACGGCACCGATGGTGGTGGTGCGCCGGGTGCGCAGGCTCGCCGCCCACAGGTTGGGCCGGTAGCCGAGTTCGGCCGCGATCTCCCGCACCCGCCGCGCCGCCGGGGACCATCCGTCGACCGGCTCGGACTGGCGCAGCACCCGGGACACGGTGGAGATGTGGACGCCGGCGCGTTCGGCGACCGCGCGCATCGTCGGCGGGCGGACTGCACGGCCGGCCGGGTCCGTACGAACGGCCCGCCCCGCACGCTCCGCCGGCATCGCGGGTCCGGTTTCGTCGCGCTCGGCTTCGTCGCGCTCCGCCATGGCACCGCCTTCCTCTCTCCCACGCGGCCACCGTGCGAGTATCGCGCGCGACGCCGGGGATTGACGGTCCGGCGCCCGATGATTACAGTCACATCCCATCACGATGCAATCGTTTGCGCAATGGTTTGCACGGTGCTCTGCACGGTTGCCCGCCGCCCCGTACGGTGCAGGGCACAGCCGCAGCGCGTTGCGCCGTGCCCGCATCGTCACGCAGGAGCACCGCACCACACCGACAGGAGCCGTCATGGCAGACACCCGCACCCTCGCCGAACTGTTCGCACTGGACTCGCTGCTCTCGCCGGAGGAGATCGAGATCCGCGACACCGTCCGCGCTTTCGGCGACAAGCGGATCCGCCCCCACATCGCCGAATGGTTCGAGGATGCCCGCATCCCCGCACGCGAGCTGGCGAAGGAGCTCGGCAAGATCGGAGTGCTGGGCATGCACCTGGACGGCTACGGCTGCGCCGGGATGAGCTCGGTCGCCTACGGCCTGGCCTGCCTGGAGCTCGAGGCGATGGACTCGGGCATCCGTTCTCTCGTGTCGGTGCAGGGCTCGCTGGCCATGTTCGCCCTCCACCACTGGGGCAGCGAGGAGCAGAAGAACGAGTGGCTGCCCCGCATGGCGGCGGGCGACGCGCTCGGGTGCTTCGGGCTGACCGAACCCGACTTCGGTTCGGACCCCGGCGGCATGCGCACCCACGCCAGGCGCGACGGCTCCGGCGACGGCGCGGACTGGGTCCTCAACGGCACCAAGATGTGGATCACCAACGGATCCGTGGCGGACGTGGCCGTGGTGTGGGCGAACACGGACCTGGAGGAGGGCTCCAAGGGCATCCGCGGTTTCGTGGTGCCCACCGACACCCCCGGGTTCTCCGCCCCGGAGATCACGGCCAAGATGTCGCTGCGTGCCTCGGTCACCTCCGAGCTGGTGTTGGAGGACGTCCGGCTGCCCGCGTCGGCGATGCTCCCCGGGGCCCGCGGCCTGCGCGGCCCGCTGAGCTGCCTGAACGAGGCGCGGTTCGGCATCATCTTCGGATCGATCGGCGCGGCGCGCGACTGTCTGGAGACCGCGGTGGACTACGCGGCCTCACGCATGGTGTTCGACAAGCCGCTCTCGTCCTACCAGCTCACGCAGGCCAAGCTTGCCGACATGGCCCTCGAGGTGGGCAAGGGCCATCTGCTCGCATACCACCTGGGCCGGCAGAAGGACGCGGGCGCGGTGGAGCCGGCACAGGTCAGCCTGGGCAAACTCAACAACTGCCGCGAGGCGATCGCCGTGGCCCGCGAGTGCCGGACCATCTTGGCCGCCAACGGGATCACGCTCGAATACCCGGTGATCCGGCACGCCAACAACCTCGAGTCGGTCCTCACCTACGAGGGCACCTCCGAGGTCCACCAGCTCACCATCGGGCGCGCGCTGACCGGGGAATCGGCGTTCCGGTGAGCCGGGCCGCTGACAATGCTGACGGCGATGCCGACGGCGCGCTGGACGGGCTCCTCATCGCCGATTTCGGCCGCGTCCTGGCAGGTCCCTACGCGACGATGCTGCTGGCCGACCTGGGCGCGCAGGTGGTGAAGATCGAGCGCCCCGGCAGCGGCGACGACACCCGCTCGTGGGGCCCACCGTTCGCGGACGGCCAGGCCACCTACTTCCAGGCGGTCAACCGCAACAAGGAGTCCCGGGCTCTGGATCTGCGCGATCCCGATGATCTCAGTGCCGCCCGCAGCCTGGTCGAGCGCGCCGACGTCGTCGTCGAGAACTTCCTACCCGGCACTATGGACCGTCTGGACCTGGGCTACGACGACGTGGCCGGCGCCAACCCGGGCGTGGTGTACTGCTCGATCACCGGATTCGGCGGACACAACGCGTTGCCCGGCTACGACCTGCTGGCGCAGGCGGTGGGCGGGCTGATGAGCATCACCGGCCCGGGGCCCGAACAGCCGAGCAAAGTGGGCGTCGCCGTCGTCGACATCGTCACGGGATTACATGCGGCCGTGGGTATCCTGGCTGCGCTGCGTCACCGCGACCGCACCGGCGCCGGGCAGCGGGTCGAGGTGAACCTGCTGACGTCGCTGCTCTCCGCGCTGAGCAACCAGTCCTCCGGCTACCTGGGCGCGGGAGTGGTGCCCCGCCCCATGGGCAACCGGCACCCCAGCATCACGCCGTACGAGCTGTTCGACACCGCGGACCGGCCGCTGGTGCTGGCCGTGGGCAACGACCGCCAGTTCGCCGCGCTGGCCGCGGAACTCGGCGTATCGGAGCTCTCCGACGATCCGCGCTTCGCCGGCAACAGCGACCGGGTGGCGCACCGCGAGGAGCTCTGCGACACGATCACGCGGCTTCTTGCCGCCGACACCGCGGACGCCTGGTACTCGCGGCTCACCGCGGCGGGCGTGCCGTGCGGGCCGCTCAACGACCTGGCCGACGCGTTCGCCCTGGCCGAGCGCCTGGGGCTCGACCCGGTCGTGGAGATCGACGATCCGCAGCGTGACGCACCGGCGCGCCAGGCTGCGAACCCCATCCGCCTGTCCGCCACGCCCGCCCGCTACCGCACCGCGCCCCCGCTGCTCGACGAGCGTCGTCGCGACTCACCCGACGCCGGCATTCCCTGAAGCCGCGATTCCCCGGCAGCGTCGTGCATCGACGCGGCGTCAGCCAGGGGTGAACGCCGTCCGCGGAGGCTGGTAGATGCGGAAGGATTCGCGTCGTCGGCGTGTCCCGTCGCCGGCACGTCGGTTCATCGTCGCGGCGGGTGGTCGGCGTACGCGTCGCCCGTAGTGCGACGTCGCCGCGATGACTCGTTCGGCCCTGCTTTGAGCAGATTGCGAGACCGCCCCACGCCCGCCCGTACCGCAATGGCCGGACGCCGGGCGGCCAGGCCGTCGGGTCGTTGCGACACCGAGTTGTCCATCACCCTCATTCGCCTGACGCGACGCGCCGGAGCCGGATTCCTTCCGCAACTCCTAGCTTCGACTCAGCGGTGGCCCGGCCTCCGTAGCGCAGCCGGGCTGCCGCGGCGACTTCCACATCGCCGAACGCGGTGGTCACGTTCGTATGCCGGGTGCCACGACGTGGAGGCAGGCACAATCGCCGCCATGAGCGATTCGCAGCAGACCCCCGCGCCCTTCACCGACATCGAACAGGTCGACGTCGACGGACTCGTCTTCGACGTCGCCGTGGCCGGTCCCGCGGACGGCGAGCCGGTGCTGCTGCTGCACGGGTTCCCCGAGTCGTACGACGAGTGGCGCGCGGTCGCCGCGCAGCTGGCGGAGGCGGGGATGCGGGTGATCGCCCCGGACCAGCGCGGATACTCGCCCGGCGCCCGCCCGGCCGCGGTCGGGGACTACTTGATCGACCGCGTCGTGGACGACGCCGCGGGGATCCTCGACCAATACGGGGCGGGTCGCGCGCACGTCGTCGGGCACGACTGGGGGGCGTCGGTCGCGTGGACGCTCGCCGCCTACCGCCCCGAACGGGTCGCCACGCTCACCGCCGTTTCGGTCCCGCACCTGGCGGCGTTCCGTCACGCGCTGGCCGGCGACCCGGATCAGCGACGCAAATCGCAGTACATGCAGATTTTCCGCGAGGAGGGGCGCGCGGAGGAAGCGTTGCTGGCCGACGGGGCGCGCCGCTTCCGGGAGATCTTCGGCGGGGCCGTGCCCGAGGGGCTCATCGACGCGCACCTGCGCCGGCTCGGCACACGCGAGGGCATCGTCGCCGCGCTGAACTGGTACCGGGCCATGACGCCGGAGATGTCGACACTGCCGCCCGTCGCGGTACCCACCACGTACGTGTGGGGCACCGCGGACGTGGCGCTGGGCCGGACGGGCGCGGAGGCCTGCGGCGAGTACGTGAGCGCCGACTACCGCTTCGTGCCGCTGGAGGGCACCGGCCACTGGGTGCCAGAGGAGGCTCCGCAGCGGCTGGCGGAGGAGATCCTCGCGCGGGCCCGGGGGTAATCTCATGACCATGGCGCACTCCCCCTTCGGGCGGGTCATCACCGCGATGGTGACCCCCATGCATGCGGACGGCTCGATCGATTTCGACGGCCTCCAACGGCTCGCCGTACATCTGGCCGACCACGGGCACGACGGGCTGCTGGTCAACGGCACCACGGGCGAGTCCGCCACCACCACCGACGACGAGGACTACGAGTCGGTGCGCGCCGTGGTGGAGGCCGTCGGCGACAGGGTCACGGTGATGGCGGGCTGCGGCACCAATGACACCGAGCACTCCACCCGCGCCGCCCGCGAGATGGTGGCCCGCGGCGCCGACGCGCTCCTGGTGGTCACCCCCTACTACAACAAGCCGCCGCAGGACTGCATCCTCGAGCACTTCCGGCAGGTGGCCCAGGCCGGCGACGGGGTGCCGGTGATGCTGTACGACATCCCCGGGCGCACCGGCACCGCGCTGGCCACCGACACCATCCGGCGGGCCGCGGAGATCGAGCACGTCGAGGCCGTCAAGGACGCCAAGGGCGACTTCTTCGAGGCCAGCCGGCTGATGGCGGAGACGGGCCTGCACTGGTTCTCCGGCGATGACGTGGTCAACCTGCCGCACCTGGCGCAGGGGGCGACGGGCATCGTCTCCGTGGTGGGCCACGTTGCCGGCGACCGATACGCGGAGATGGTCGCGGCCGTCGACGGCGGCGACCTGCCCCGGGCCCGCGAGATCCACCGGCGGCTCATCCCCGCCGTCGACGCCGTCATGCACGTATCCCAGGGCGCCATCCAGGCGAAGGCGGCCATGAAGATGCTGGGCGTGATCGAGTCGGACGCGCTGCGCATGCCCTTGCGCTCTGCGCCCCCGCAGGACGTGGAGATCCTGCGCGCGGGGCTTCAGGCGGCCGGGCTGCTCTGAGGCGGGGGTCTGCGCCGGCGCGGCTCGGACTCGGCGCGCGGCCCCGCGTGATTACCCGCGCCCCGGACCGGGTACGCCTCCCCGGTACGCACAGTCCCGGCGCCGTCGGGGCCCGTACCCGACGAGGAGGTCCACCTCATGTCACACCACACCATGCGAGCGGCAGTGCGGTGCTCGGCCGCCGGAGCGATGGCCGCCGGCCTGACCGTGGGCGCCGTCTCCGCGGCGTCGGCAGCCCCGGAGCAGAGCGCCGACCCGCAGCCTGCGCATCTGAGCATCGACGGGAACATGCAGATCATGCCGGGCGTGAACGTGCTCAAGATCGACGCGACCGGCACGCGCACCGAGGACGGCACCACCTCCGGCACCTACAAGGCCACCGTGCAGATGGGCTCGAGTTCGACGCCGTTCACGGTGACGGGCCCGGTCACGTGCATCGATGTGAACGGTGACAGCGCGTCGCTGGTCTACCCGATCAGCGGGTTCATGGGTTCCAGCCTGCCCGGCCCGCTGCAGGACGCGCTCGCCGTGCAGGTGTCCGTGAACACGGGTGCCGACGGGGACATGGTGGGGCTGTCGATGCCGATGCCCACGGACTCGTTCGACAGCTGCGCTCCGGGGCCGACACCGTTCCCGTTCGAGGGGACAATCGAAACCGGGTAGCAGCCCACGCGGAACACGTAGGCTGCCGGGACCGGCGGGCACCGGATGGTCGGGCGTCCGCCGGCCCTGGACGGCGCGCACCCGCCGCACGGGGCAGCCCGAGCGACCCACGGGCCCCGGGCGGCGGTGGCCCCGGCGGCACACGCCGGCCACCACAGGAATTAGTCGACGGTCGTAGCGGAAGGTGAGCGGACGATGCCCCAGAACGTTGCACGCAAGCTGATCGGCACCCACCTTGTCTCGGGTGAGATGACCCCGGGCGAGGAGATCGGGATACGGATCGACCAGACGCTCACCCAGGACGCCACCGGCACCTTGGTGATGCAGGAGCTCGAGGCACTGGGTCTGGACCGCGCGCAGACTGAGGTCAGCGTCCAGTACGTCGACCACAACCTGCTGCAGACCGACGAGAAGAACGCCGAGGACCACGAGTACCTGCGCACCGCCTGCGAGCGGTACGGCCTGTGGTTCTCCAAGGCCGGCAACG
>CAYVJJ010000098.1:0-8824 GCA_964451655.1 uncultured Mycobacteriaceae bacterium
GAGGGGGCAGCTCCGTCGCAGTCCCCCGGCTGGTCCGGAGCGGCGGGGAAGCCGTGCCGATTCGTGATGCTGCGGCACGGTCAGACGGCGCTGTCGGTGGAACGGCGTTATTCGGGCCGCGGCGATGCCCCGTTGTCGGAGCTCGGTGCGACGCAGGCGGCGGCCGCGGCGCGCAGGATCGGTGCGCGCGGCGGCATCGACGCGGTCGTGTCCTCGCCGTTGTCGCGCGCGCGGGCGACGGCCGCGGCGGCGGCCGCAGCGTTGGATCTGCCCGTGCGCACCGACGACGACCTGATCGAGACCGATTTCGGCGAGTGGGAGGGGTTGACGTTCCGGGAGGCGGCCGCGCGGTACCCCGAGCTGCATGCGCGGTGGTTGGGGGACCCGACGGTGCGGCCGCCGGGCGGGGAGAGCTTCACCGAGGCGGCGGAGCGAGTGGCGCGGGCGCGCCGCCGCATCGTTGCCCGGCACCCGGGCGGCACCGTCCTGGTGGTCTCGCACGTGACGCCCATCAAGCTGGTGCTGCGGGCGGCCCTCGACGTCGGCTATGCACTGCTCTACAAGCTGCACCTGGATCTGGCCTCGATCAGCGTGGCCGAGTTCTACCCCGACGGCGGCACGTCCGTGCGCTTGGTCAACGACACCGCGCACCTGGGGTGACGGGCGGGCCGCGCCCATTCCCGGCGGCCACGTATTGTGGCGGATGCGGACGAGTCGGTGGGGCGGCCGCGGCTCCGGGAACCGCCGCCACGTGCGGGCAGGCCCGGGTCGAGGAAAGTCCGGACTCCGCAGAGCAGGGCGGTTGCCAACGGCAACCCGGGGTGACCCGCGGGACAGTGCCACAGAAAACAGACCGCCGGTGCGGGCCCCGCAGGGGCGCGCACCGGTAAGGGTGAAACGGTGCGGTAAGAGCGCACCAGCGTCGCGGGTGACCGCGGCGGCTCGGTAAACCCCGCCCGGAGCAAGGCCGAAGGCCGCACCGGATCCCACGCGGATCGGGTGCGGCTGCGCAGGTGATCGAGGGCTGCTCGCCCGAGCCTGCGGGTTGGCCGCTCGAGGTACCCGGCGACGGTGTGCCCAGATGGATGGTCGCCGCCCGCGGCAGTGCGCCGCGGGAACGAAATCCGGCTTACACACCGGCTCGTCCGCCCCGCCCTCTCCGGGGCGCGCACCGCCAAGCGTTTTTCGCCTTTTCAGGCCGCCGGGCGTGCAGAATCCGCTTGACCGGGACGGTGGAGCCCGCCGCGCGGCGGCAGCGCCTGCGGCACACTGGACCCATGAGCGACGAGTGGTACTTCAACCTGGATGATCACACCGTGCACCGCGGCAAGGACCCGCGCGCACTCAACCGCATGGGGCCGTACCCGGACGAAGCGACGGCCCGTCAGGCACTCGAGATCGCGAAGGCCCGCAATGCCGCCGCGGACTCGGCCGACGACAAGTGGGAGAACGGCTGACCGACCGCCGTACCCCGCGGCCGGTCCGCCGGCTAGAAGCCGACCAGGGCCGAGGCGACGTCCGGCACCTCGAGCGCGCTGGTCACCCCGTCCCGCACATCGGGGCAGCTGACGGTGAGGGTCTGGTCGATCTTCTCGCGATGCTGCGCCAGGTCGACGGGGTTGATGCGGTTCTTTGCCGCCCAGGTGACCACCACGCCGTTCAGCGTCACCTTGCCCGGCGTGAGGGTGTAGGTGCGCATGGATTGCAGCTGGTCGTCGAGGCTGGTGCACAGGTCTTTCGCGGCGGCAGGCGTGATTCCCTGGGGCAGTTCGGTGGCGGTGTTCTCCGCGCCGGCGTCCGGGGCGGGACCGTCGTCGGTCGAAGTCCCGCCGGAGACGCTGCCGGGGCCCTGCGCCGCGCTGGTGGTGGTCTCCGCGGCGTTCTTGGTGGCGGAGTCCGTCTGCCCTGACCCGGCGCATCCGGCGAGCACCGCGGTGGCCGCCCCGGCGGCGATCAGGAACGTCGCGGCGCGGCGGGGGCGTCGGTATGCAGGGGCGCAGGTGGTCATCGGTCCTCCGTGGTCCGGGGCGGCCGCCGCGCCCGATCGTGTGCGCCGCCGCCCGTGGTCTTCCGCAGTGCGCACCGCGGCACTGCCCCCGCCGAGGGTACGGAAAACCCCGTCGTGCGCGGCGCCGCGCACGACGGGGCCGCCCGGAATCTCGACCGGCCCGCTGCGGGGCGGGTCAGAAGGAGTGCTCCTGAGCCGGGAACGAGCCGTCCTCCACGGCCGCGGCGTAGGCGCGCGCGGCGTCGGACAGCGCCGGGCCGACCTCGCCGAAGCGCCGGACGAACTTCGCGGTCTTCCCGGAGGTGTACCCGGCCATGTCCTGCCACACCAGCACCTGGCCGTCGCACTGCGCTCCGGCGCCGATCCCGACGGTGGGGATGGCCAGCTTCTCGGTGACCTGCGCGGCCACATCGGCGGGGACCATCTCCATGACCACGGAGAAGGCGCCCGCGTCCTGGACGGCGAGCGCGTCGTCGATCAACTGCTGCGCCGCCTCGCCGCGGCCCTGGACGCGGAACCCGCCGAGCCCGTTGACGCTCTGCGGCGTGAAACCGATGTGGGCCATCACGGGGATGCCCGCGCGCGTGAGCGCCGTGATCTGCGACGCGACGCGGACGCCGCCTTCCAGTTTGACCGCGTGCGCCAGCCCCTCCTTGCAGAAGCGGGCGGCGGCGTCGAGGGCCCGGGCATCGGACGCCTCATACGTGCCGAAGGGCAGGTCGGCGACCACCAGTGCGTGCGGGGCGCCGCGGACGACCCCGCGTACGAGGGGGATCAGCTCCTCGCTGCTGACGGGGAGCGTCGTGTCATAGCCGTAGACGACGTTGGCCGCGGAGTCCCCGACGAGCAGCACGGGGATGCCGGCGTCGTCGAAGATGCGGGCCGTCGAGTAGTCGTACGCGGTGAGCATGCCCCACCGCTTGCCTTCCTGCTTCCATTTCTGCAGGTGGTGCGTGCGGATCACGGGCCGGCGCGCAGGAGGGTCCTGGTGGCGTGCAGCCCCGTACGGAGAGGTGTCGGTCATCATGAGTCCCTTTCTCAGCCTCGAGGCCCGCCTGCGGGTCCCCGGGTTCTTAAGGTGGTGACGCCGCTGAGTCTGCCTCCGGCGCACTCCGCCGTCCACACGCGGTGACCCATCTCACCTGCGGCCTGACCCGCGGGTTCAGGGATGATCACGCGCATGTGCGCGGGGGAGTGCATAGGCTCGGGGCCATGGATCGTCAGATGGAATTCGTGCTGCGCACCCTGGAGGAGCGGGACATCCGGTTCGTCCGGCTGTGGTTCACCGACGTGCTGGGCTACCTCAAGTCGGTCGCCATCGCCCCGGCGGAGCTGGAGGGCGCGTTCACCGAGGGCATCGGGTTCGACGGCTCGGCGGTCGAAGGGTTCTCCCGTGTGTCCGAGGCGGACATGGTGGCGATGCCGGACCCGTCGACTTTCCAGGTGCTGCCGTGGGTGTCGGACGACGGCCGTCAGCCCACCGCGCGCATGTTCTGCGACATCCTCATGCCGGGCGGCTCGCCCTCGTGGTCGGACCCGCGACATGTGCTGCGCCGCCAGCTGGGCAAAGCCGGCGATGCGGGTTTCACCTGTTACGTGCACCCTGAGATCGAGTTCTTCCTGCTGGAGGCGGGACTGGACGCATCGGGGCGGCCCACCCCGGCGGACCGCGGCGGGTACTTCGACCAGGCAGTGCACAATCAGGCCCCGAACTTCCGGCGCCACACCATCGAGGCGCTCGAGTCGATGGGCATCTCGGTGGAATTCAGTCACCACGAGGCGGCGCCCGGCCAGCAGGAGATCGACCTGCGCTACGCCGACGCCCTGTCGATGGCGGACAACGTGATGACGTTCCGTTACGTCGTCAAACAGGTGGCGCTGCAGGAGGGGGTGCGGGCCACGTTCATGCCCAAGCCGTTCGGCGAGTACGCCGGCTCGGCCATGCACACCCACATGAGCCTGTTCGAAGGCGAGAACAACGCCTTCCACGATGACGACGACCCCCTCCAGCTGTCCGGCACGGCCCGCTCGTTCGTGGCGGGGATCCTGGAGCATGCGCACGAGATCAGCGCGGTCACCAACCAGTGGGTGAACTCCTACAAGCGGCTCATCCACGGCGGGGAGGCCCCGACGGCGGCGTCGTGGGGGAGGGCCAACCGTTCGGCCCTGGTGCGCCTTCCGCTGTACACCCCCAACAAGGCGTCATCGCGGCGGGTGGAGGTCCGCAACCCGGACTCGGCATGCAACCCGTACCTCACGTTCGCGGTGCTGATCGCTGCGGGCCTCAAGGGCGTCGAAGAGGGCTACGAGCTGCCGCCGGAGGCGGAGGACGACGTGTGGGCGCTCACCCCCGGTGAGCGCCGCGCCATGGGGTACCGCGAGCTGCCGACCAGCCTCGGGGACGCGCTCAAGTCGATGGAGCGCTCGGAACTGGTGGCCGAAGCGCTCGGTGAGCACGTCTTCGACTTCTTCCTGCGCAACAAGCGTCAGGAATGGGCCGAGTACCGGGGGCAGGTCACCCAATTCGAGATCGCCAACTACCTGGGGCTGTGACGGTGCCCGCGCGCGGCTCCCGCGGGCGCATCCCCTCCCCGGGCAGGCTCGGCCTGGTGGGGCCGAACGCCGCCGGGGACCTGGCGACGCTCGGGTGGACCCGTCCGGAGGACGTCTCGGTGCTGTGGGCGCTGTCCCGCGCGCCGGATGCGGGGCTGGCCCTGCGCACCCTGGTCCGCGTGCGGGAGGCGCTCGACGGCGACGGGCACTCCGGGGGCTCGGCTCCGGGGGGCTGCCCCGGCGGCTGGGAGGAGCTGAACGAGGCGCTGCACACCGACAGCCGCCTGCGCGCGCGTCTGCTGTCGGTGATCGGTTCGTCGACCGCGCTCGGCGACCACCTCGTGCAATTCCCCGGCGTCTGGCGCCGGTTGGCGACCGAGCCGGAGCTGCCCGCGCGCGGCGAGCTGTCGGCGGACCTGCTGGCCGCGGTCGACGCGTCGCCCGAAGGCGGCCACGGGCTGCACCGGGCCGGGATCACCGGGCCCGAGGCGGTGCTGGCGCTGCGCACGCGCTACCGCGAGCACCTGCTGCTGCTGGCCGCGGTGGATCTGGCCGCCACGGTGGAGAACGAGCCCGAACTGGACCTGCGGGCGGTGGGGCGCCACCTGGCGGATCTGGCCGACGCGGCACTGTCGGCGGCGCTCGCGGTCGCGGTGGCGACGGTGTGCCATGAGCAGACAGTGGAGGCGCGTCTGGCGGTCGTGGCCCTGGGCAAGTGCGGCGCGCGCGAACTGAACTACGTCAGCGACGTGGACGTGGTGTTCGTCGCGGAACCCGCGGACGCGCTCACCGCCCGCCTGGCAGGCGAGATGATCCGCATCGGTTCGAGCGCGTTCTTCGAGGTCGACGCGGGCCTGCGCCCGGAGGGCAAGCAGGGCGCGCTGGTCCGATCGCTGGACTCGCACCTGGTGTACTACCGGCGCTGGGCCAAGACGTGGGAGTTCCAGGCACTGCTCAAAGCGCGGCCCGCGGCGGGCGATATGGAGCTGGGGCGAGAGTACGTCGCCTCGGTGAATCCGATGGTGTGGACGGCGTCGCAGCGCGAGGACTTCGTACCCGAGGTGCGGGCGATGCGCCGGCGGGTCGAGGAGACGGTGCCCGCCGACGTCCGCGGGCGCGAGCTGAAGCTGGGCACCGGCAGCCTGCGCGACGTCGAGTTCGCGGTGCAGCTGCTGCAGATGGTGCACGGCCGGGCCGACGAGACGCTGCACTCCAAATCCACTCTCAATGCGCTGGCGCGCCTGTCCGCGGGCGGATATGTGGGCCGCGGCGATTCCGCGCAGCTCACCGAGTCCTACGAGTTCCTGCGCCTGCTCGAGCACCGACTGCAGCTGCAGCGCCTGCAGCGGACCCACATGCTGCCCCCGGAGGGCGACACGGAGGCGCTGCGTTGGCTGGCCAGGGCGGCGCACGTGCGGTCGGAGGCGCGGCGCGGGGCCGTGGACGAGCTGCAGCGCCAGGTCCGACGGCACACCCAGCATGTGCGGCGCCTGCACGCCAAGCTGTTCTACCGACCGCTGCTGGAGTCGGTGGCGCAGATCGACTCGGAGGCGCTGAAGCTGAGCCCGGAGGCCGCCGAGCGGCAACTCGCCGCCCTGGGGTACCGGGCGCCGCGCAACGCGCTGGGGCATCTGGCCGCCCTCACCAAGGGCGCCACCCGCAAGGGGCGGATTCAGACGCTGATGCTGCCGACCCTGCTGGAATGGCTCGGAGATACGCCGGACCCGGACGCGGGGCTGCTGGCCTACCGCACGCTGTCCGAGGCGCTGAACGAGTACCCGTGGTTCCTGCGGACGCTGCGCGACGAGGGTGCCCTGGCCAAGCGGCTGATGCTGGTGCTCGGCTCCTCGCGCTACATCCCCGACCTGCTGCTGCGGGCCCCGGACGTGGTGCGCATGTTCGCCGACGGCGCGTCGGGGCCGAAGCTGCTCGCCGTCGACTCCACTGTGGTGGCGCAGGGGCTGATCCGGTCGGCCGCGCGGTACCGGCAGCCGGACCGTGCCATCGCGGCGGCACGGTCGCTGCGGCGGGCGGAACTGGCCCGCATCGCATCGGGCGACGTGTTGGGGATGCTGACGGTGCGGCAGGTGTGCCGGGCGCTGTCTGCGGTGTGGGTCGCGGTGCTCGAGGCGGCGCTGCAGTCTGTGATCCGGGCGGCGACCGCGGACGGGGGGCCTGCTCCCGCACGGATCGCGGTGATCGGCATGGGCCGGCTGGGCGGCGCGGAACTCGGTTACGGCTCCGACGCGGACGTGATGTTCGTGTGCGAACCTGTCGCGGGATCGGACGCGGACGGCGCGTCCGGCCCGGGCGCCTCCGGGTCCGGCGCGGAGGCGGTGCGGTGGGCATCGGGGATCGCCGACCGCGTGCGGTCGCTGCTGGGCCGGGCGAGCGTGGACCCGCCGCTGGAGGTGGACGCCGACCTGCGGCCGGAGGGGCGCAGCGGGCCGATGGTGCGCACCCTGGCGTCCTACGAGGCCTACTACCGCAAGTGGGCGCAGCCGTGGGAGGTGCAGGCGCTGCTGCGGGCGACGACGGTGGCGGGCGACCCCGGCCTGGGGCGGCGTTTCCTGCACATGATCGACGCGGTCCGGTACCCGTCCGGCGGCATCGACGCGGACACGGTCATGCAGATCCGGCGGATGAAGGCGCGCGTCGACTCCGAGAGGCTGCCGCGCGGCGCCGATCCGGCCACGCACACCAAGCTGGGGCGCGGCGGTCTGGCGGACATCGAGTGGACGGTGCAGCTGCTGCAGCTCAAACACGCCCACGAACACCCCGGTCTGCGCGGAACCTCCACACTGGAGACGCTCGACGCCATCGGGCGGATCGGCCTGCTCGAGCCGGACGACGTGGCCATGCTCACCGAGTCGTGGCTGCTGGCCACCCGTGCCCGCAATGCGATAGTGCTCGCACGCGGCAGGCCGGGGGACCAGCTGCCGACCACCGGCGACCAGCTCGCCGCAGTGGCGTACGCCGCCGGATGGCGGGGAGAGGACGCCGGGGAGTTCCTCGACCACTACCTGCGCATCACGCGGCGCGCCCGGGCGGTGGTGGACCGCGTCTTCGGGTGAACCGCCGCCCCGCGCCGGCCGATCGTTCTCCGGTGCCGGATCCTGCCGTGATCCGGCGTGCGTCCTCAGCGCGGCGCGCCGTGCGACTCCTCCGCCGCGTGCGGCGCCGCGGCCTCCTGCGGGGCCGGCACCATGGCGATCACAGCACCCTCGTCGGCCGGAAGCTTCGACGATTCGTGCGCCACGGAGGTGACGCCGCCACGCTGGACGAACAGGATCACCGCGTCGTCCCCGTTGTCCCGACGGAAGTCCTTGAGCGTGTACTCCTTGCTCAACGACGTCTTCTTCACCGTCATGCCGGTCATCATCCGGCGGTCGAGCTCGGCGCGGGAGAGCGGCGGGACGAACGCGTAGCGGGCGCTGAGGTGACCGGCGGTGTCGCGGCGTGCGCTTCCGGTGCCGGTGGACTTGGCTCCGCGGTGCAGTTGGAAGGTGTTGGCGCCGCCGAAGATGTGGCGGAATTCCCGGGCGGCAGTCGCGTTGGTCTCGTCCTCCGGTGTGCAGGCGATGAAGTACCCGATCCCTGACAGGTCCATGTCCTTCACCGCGTACTCGGACAGGATGTTCGCGGTGACCGTCGGCAGGCCGGCCATCCGCGCGCCGGACAGCGTCACGTAGTTGCGGGCCACCACGAGTACCGGGATACCCGACTCCTGCAGCAGTTTGGCGGCGTCCACCACCCACCGGTTGACGCCGACGAACACCACCCCTTGCGGGTTGGCGGAGGCGAGGCCCAGGCGCTCGGCGAGCTTGCCGATGCCGAGGCCGTAGATCGCGACGGTGCACACGATCACCACGAACACCAGCGGCACCAACTGTCCGGCCTCCGCGGCCAGGCGCTGCAGTTCGTCGGCCTGGGCCGCGAGCGTCTGCTTGTCGTCGCCGGTGGCGGTGCGCGCGCGTTCGGAGAGCGCATCCGCGGACTGGGTGAAGCCCAGCGCGAAGATGCTGGTGACCGCCGCGGCCACCACGCCGCGCGGCGCCATGCACGCCAGCAGGATCCGTTCATTGCGGGTGACCTTGGTCCGCAGCAGGCCGACGGCCACGCTGACCGGGCGCACCACCAGGACGAGCGCGGCCAGGAAGATCAGGGCCTTGGGGGCGACGTCGACGATCTGCTGGGGGCTGATCCGGCCGGCGAGCACGATGAACAGTGCGCCGACGAACAGGATCTGCAGGTGCTCCTTGA
>CAYVJJ010000099.1:0-5520 GCA_964451655.1 uncultured Mycobacteriaceae bacterium
CCACGGCCTCCCGCACCGCCGGCGCGACCTCCTCGGCGAAGGTGCGCACGGTGTCCGTGTCGTCCGCGCCCAGGATGAACGTGCCGATGCCGTGCTGCAGCGCCAGGTCGGCCAGCTGCTCGGCCCACTCGGCGGGCCGCCCCTGCAGGAACCCGCCGCCGGTGCCGAAACGGCCCGCGAGGTTGTAGATCCGCCGGATCTCCCCCGGCCCCCGTCCGGCGTCGGCGGCGGCCGCGTCCAGCTTCGCGCTCAGGTCCCCGATGGCCGGCGGGTCCGCGTAGCCCATGCTCGGCACCCACCCGTCGGCCAGCTCGCCGGTCACCCGCAGCATCCGCGGGCCGTAGGCGCCGATCCAGATGGGGATCGGGTGCGCCGGCGCCGGCCCGGCCTTGAGCCCCCGCACCGGGTAGTGCTCCCCGTCCAGGAAGAGCGAGCCGCCCGCCCAGAAGGCCCGCATCACCCCGATCGCCTCGATCAGCGCGTCGACGGACTCGCGCGGGGTGCGGCGCGGCCCGCCGGCGGCGACGATCGCGTCCCAGAACGCCCCCGTGCCCAGGCCCATCTCCACGCGCCCGTCGGTGATCAGGTCCAGCGTCGCCGCGGCCTTGGCGAGCACCGTCGGCAGCCGCAGCGGCAGGCTCGCCACGTTCGGCGCGAGCCTGATGCTGCTGGTGCGCGCCCCGAGTGCCGACAGCAGTGTCCACGTGTCCACGTATCGCCGCTGGTAGGGATGGTCCTGGAACGACGCGATGTCCAGCCCCGACTCCTCCGCCACCCGGACCAGCTCGAAGATCCCGGCCAGATTGTCGGCCTTGGGCGTGGGGAAGACCCCGAACTCCAGGGCGTGTCCATAGTCCGGCATGCGCCCGAGTCTATGGACACCCACGGCCCGGGGCTGCGATAACGCCGATACGCTACTGCCCCGCGCAGGTGAAGGTCGCCGCCAGTGTGGAGGTGCGCGGCCCGTGCCCCTCGGACACCTGGGCGCTCACCCGGTACTGGTCGCCGTCGACGGTGATGGTCGCCTTCTCGCGGGCCTCGCCCGCGGCCTTCCAGGTGTCGGTGCCGGTGGTCAGGGCGAAGTCGTCGAGCTTCGGCGGGTCGGTCAGCACGATTTCCGCGTCCAGGGCGTACCGGTCCGAGCCGGACGTCGCGGTGTACTCGAGCTGGCGGGCCCCCTCGTCGTGCTCCCACTGGCAGGTCTGCTGGTCGAAGCTCCCGCCGACCTTCCCCCCGTCGAGGGTCACGGTGGGCGGCGTGCCTGCGGACCCGGTGCCGGACTCGGCGCTGGTCTGATCGCCGGGCCCTGCGGACTCGTCCGCCGACGAGCACGCCCCCGACGCCAGGATCACGGCGCCCGCCATGAGCGCCATCCCCACCCGCATCTCCGTCCTGGCCGCCATATTCCGACGGTATCAGCGCAGGTGCACGGGATTGAGATTTCCGGGCACTCGGCGTGGCAGGCCTTCGCCCCGTGGCCGGGCGGCACGCCGCGACCGGCGCCGCATGCCACCGCCCCATCCCCCTACGGTTGCGCCGTGACCATCGCGATCAGCCGGTCGATGTCCTCGGCGTCGGGCGCCGGCAGGTTGCCGCGCGCGTGGATGAATCCGACCCCCGCATACACCATCACGCCCGCCCGCAGGCGCGCGTCCTGTTCGTCGAAGCCGAGTTGCCGCATCGTCGACTCGACCGCGTCGAATATGCGTTGATCGAGCGCGCGGACGGACTCCGCCACCTGCGTGTTGGTCCGCGCCCAGTCGCGGATGGCGCGCTCCACCGTCCAGGAGCCTTCCTGCAACAGCATCCGCGACATGACGCCGAGCCGCTGCCCCGGCGGGAGGTTCTCCAGGTCGTCCAGCCCGCGCACGGCGTCGTTCTGGCGACCGCACCACCGATCGGCCGTGGCCGTCATCAGCGCCCGCAGGTCCGCGAAGTGCCAGTAGAAACTGCCCTTGGTCACCGACAGGCGCTCGCAGAGCGTGGAGATCTTCACCCCCGCCACCCCCTGCTCGACCAGCAGGTTCAGCGCGGCGGCGGTCCAATCGTCCACGCTCAGGCGGCCCGCGGGCGCTCCGTCTCCGTCGCCTGCGGCACCGGGCGCGGCGGTGCGCTTGTCGCTGATCCGGACCACACTCCCACCTTCGCCGTCGCTGCCGGCACCCCGACCCGTATACCGCCCCGCCGGTGCGCCGCCCTGCCCGCAGGATACGCATCCCGGCCGCCGGCGACGCGCCGAACACCGGTGCGCATTGCGCGGGTGCTCCCCTAACGCGTTCGCCCGCACCGGGTCCGCGCCGTGCTGCAGTACCCGCGCACTCGCCCGCTTCCGGTGACCATACTGTACGGTATGGTACTGTTCCGGCGAGACGTGGATCACACATCGCGCCCCCCGGACCGACCCGACGCCGAAAGGTGGACCCCCGCACGATGGAGCCCCGCCGTCAGCCCATCCGGCCGGCACCCCGCACCGCCACGGGCGTGCGTCCCGGGCCTCCCCTCGTGGCCGCGTCCGCCCCGGCGCGCCGGGAGTTCCTGCGCGGCGCGCTGACCGTGGGGCTCGCCGCCGGGTTCACCGCACTCGCCGGCGGCCCCATGCGCGCCGCGGCGCAGAACCGCTTCCACTACCCCGACGGCGTGCGCAGCCCCCTGATCTTCCACAGCCCGCACCTCGAGCCGTTCCGCGACGAGCTGCCCGTCCTACCGACGCTGCGCGGCTCCGAACTCGAGGTCACCGCCCGGTCCGGGCACCACCGATTCCACCGCGACCTGCCTCCGGCGCCCTCGTTCGGCTACAACGGGCAGTCCCACCTGGGCCCCACGATCGAGGCGGAGGCCGGCGTGCCGTCCACCGTCACATTCCGTAATGCGCTGGGCCGCCACCCGTTCGCCGACGACATCGACGTGACGCTGGCCGGAGTGCAGCAGGAATACGGCGACTTCCCCCCGACGTCCTTCCACCTGCACGGCAGCCCCTCGGCCCCGGACAGCGACGGGCACCCGATGCACATGTCCTGGCCCGGCCAGGGGCATGTGCACCGGTTCCCGAACAGTCTCGAGGCCTGCCACCTCTGGTACCACGACCACGCCATGGGCATCACCCGGCTCAACGTCTACGCGGGCCTGGCGGGCACGTACCTGGTGCGCGACGAGTACGACACCGGCCGCGCGGACAACCCGCTGGGCCTGCCCGCCGGGGAGTTCGAGCGCACGCTGGTGCTCCAGGAGAAGATCTTCACCGACGACGGCGCGATGAACGCCCGCTCGACATGGCTGGTGCCCGAGGGCGGTTGGGAAGGCGGGGCGGCCGGCGACGTGGGCATCGTCAACGGTGCGGTGTGGCCGCGCATGCCCGTCGCCCGGGGCCTGTACCGCTTCCGCATCATCAACGCCGCCTCCTTCAGCACCTGGAACCTGCACCTGTCCACCCGCGCACGGTTCTGGGTGATCGGCAACGGCGGGGGCCTGCTCGACGCCCCGGTGCCCACCACGGCCGTGCGCCTGGCCCCGGCCGAACGCATCGACGTTCTCATCGACTTCTCCGAGTGCGCCCCGGGCGAGATGATCGCCCTGCGCAACGACGAGGAACCGGTGTTCCAGGCCGCGATCATCGGAGAGCGCGCGATGACGCTGTTCTGCCGTTTCGAGGTGGGTGCCGGCCGCGGCTTCACCGGGCCCGTGCCCCAGTCCCTGCGCGGCGGTGCCGGCCGCCCGCCTCCGCTGCCCCCGCTTGCCGCGCCGGCCCGCGTGCGCGATGTGACCGTCAGCCAGCCCTATGCGCTGCGCGTGCCGCCGTCGGTGATGGCGCTGAACAACCTGCGCTGGGCGGACCCGCAGATCGAGACGCCGCGTCAGGGCACCGTCGAGCAGTGGAACATCATCAACATCACCCCGGACCCGCACCCTATCCACATCCACCTGGTGATGTTCCGGATCCTCGGGCGCAACCCGCTGCGCACGCTCGAATACCAGGCGGCGCATCCCCAGCCGGCGCTCGGCATCCGGTGGGCGCCGTCCGCGGAGGACTTCCTCGCCGGCCCGATGGCGCCGCCCGCCCCGTGGGAACGCGGATGGAAGGACACCGTGCTGGTGCCCGGCGGGACGGTCACCCGGATCATCGTGCGCTTCCCCACCGCCGACGAGCTCGGCTTCGATCCCGACGCCGTCTTCTCCGCCGCGCCGTCGCTGCCCGGGCCGGGGCCGCTGCCTCCGGGCGCGCCGGACCCGGCCGCCGCCGACGAGCTCCAGGGCTACGTGTGGCACTGCCACCTGCTCGATCACGAGGACCACGAGATGATGCTGCGCTACAGGACCATCGCATGAGCATGCCGCCGCCCCGCACCGCCGCCGCCTCGCCCCCGGATCCGCAGGATCACCTGCAGCGCATCCCCTTCCGCCCGCCCGAGGACGGCCCCATCGAGATGCACTCGGGCCTCGCCCGGCACTACCCGGTCCTGCACGGCAACCTGGTGTGCCGTCCGGGCGCCTCGCGCAGTGTGGGCGTGCTCATGGCGCATCCGGCGTCGAACTTCCTGACGCACTTCCTGATGCGCCCGCTCGCCGCGGCCGGACTGCCGGTCATGGCCATGAACACGCGGTACGTCCAGAACGAGGCGTCGCTGATCATGGAGCGCGCCGTCGCCGACCTGGGCGCCGGCATGCGCTGGATGCGCGAGGAACTCGGCTTCGACGCCGTCGTGCTGCTCGGGTTCAGCGGCGGCGGCCCGCTCGCCGCCTTCTACCAGGAACAGGCCGAGGCGCCGAGCATCACCGACACCCCCGCCGGCGATCCGGCCGACCTGACGGCCGCCGGCCTGATCCCCGCCGACGGTCTCGCGCTCGTCGGCGCCCACGCCGGCCGCGCACGGGTGCTGCGCGACTGGATCGACCCGGCCGTGACCGACGAGGCCGACCCCGGCGCCACCGACCCCGCCCTCGACCTGTTCGCCACCGGGCGCACGGCGCCGTTGGACCGCGCGTGGCTGTCCGAGTACCGGCGGGCCCAGCGCGAGCGCATGCGGCGCATCGACGAACGGTGCCTGGCGCGGACCGCCGCGTCGGACGGCCAGGCCCCCGGCGATCAGGCGTTCGTCGTGCACCGCACCGCCGCCGACCCGCGGTTCGTCGACCTCACCCTCGACCCCAGCGACCGGGCCGCCGGGTCGATGTACGGCCCACCGCAGCCGGCGAACACCTCCGCCGCGGGCCTGGCCCGGCACTGCACGGCCCGCAACTGGCTGAGCACGTGGAGCGACCGGCATTCACGCGCCGAGGCCGCCCGCAATTTGGCGTCGGTGACCTGCCCGCTCCTGGTCGCCCCGCTCATGGCGGACCAGGCCGCCTTCCCCTCCGAGGCCCGCGCGATGTTCCGCGCCGCCACCCGCGCCAACCGGGACCTGGTCGAGATACCGCGGCTCACCCACTACATGGCCGGCCAGCCCGACGGCCCGGCCACTGTCGTCGACGTCGTCGCCGCCTGGCTGCGCCGGGCCGGGCTGCCCTGCCCGGACGTCCACGACA
>CAYVJJ010000099.1:5620-6966 GCA_964451655.1 uncultured Mycobacteriaceae bacterium
GCCACCGCCGACGACACCGCCACCGCAAGGAGGACGTCATGACCGCACGGACCGACACGGCCGGCCCCGCCACCTTCCCCGGGGCCGGGGGCGACGCGGCCGGGCCCGACAGGTGCCCCCGGCGATTCCGGTTCCGGGAGAACGCCGCACGGCCGGGGGTGCGCCGCGCCCGACGCACCATCCGGCGGCTCACCGGCTTCGACATCTTCCCCACCGAGCGCCAGGTGACGGACCTGTGCAACGACCTGTACGCCGGCGACCCGGTGGCCGAGCGTTTCGTCGCCGAGGTCCTCGACGGCCCGGGCGGCGCCGCGGAGGGCCGCCGGATGCTGCGGACCGCCCTGGCCGAGGGCATCGACGCGGTCGAGGACGCGCCGGAGTCGATGCGGGCGCTGTTCGACGAGTTCGAGCACGTCCCCGACTGGGTCGACCGCGACCTCGTCGAGCAGGGCGCGGCGATCTGGCGGCGCTGGGGCACGATGCTGTTCAGCGTGGCCGGCGCGACCACCCTGGAGATCTACACCGAGGCCGCCGTCGCCACCCCGTTGTCCCTCTCCGGCGGCTACGCCGGGGACAACGCGCTGCGCCGGTTCCTGGAGACCGCCCAGTTCTGGATCGACGTGTCCACCCCCGGGGCCCTGTTCACGCCCGGCTCCGACGGCCGTGCCACCGCCATGCACGTCCGGGTGATGCACGTGGCCGTGCGCCGCCGGGTCGCCGAGCACCCGGAGTGGAGCGCCGAGGACTGGGGTCTGCCGATCAGCCAGACGTACATGCTGCTCACGCTCATCGGCGGCAGCGTCGCGCCCGCGCTGGCCCTGTGGCCGCTGGGCTACCTGACCAGTGCGTCGGAGATGCGCGCGCTGCTGCACTTCCAGAAGTACATGGGGCACCTGCTGGGCGTGCAGCCGCGGTGGACGCCCGCATCCGTCGGCGACTGCGTGCGGGTGCTGGCGATGACGATCGCCTCGCGCTCCTACGACGCCGGCGAGCACGGGGCCGAACTGGTCGAATCGTTCCCGGAGGCGTTCGGCCCCCGCGAGCACCACCGCGGGCTGCAACGGGTGCGGGCGATGTACAACCGGCGCATCTACTCCGCCTACACCGCGTTGTTCATGGCGCCGCGCACCCGCGCCCGCTACGACATGCCGCGCGCCTTCCCGTGGGTCCTCATCCCCGTCGCGCGGGCACCGTTCGTCGCCGCCGCCGAGATCGCCCGCCGCGTCGTCCCCGGCTTCGGACAGCAGTGGGAACGCGTCATGGTCCGCCACCGGAAGAACTGGCTCGACGCCCAGATGGCCGGGCGCAAGGCCAAATTCGAGGCGCAAAGCTCGCTGAGGCGCTGA
>CAYVJJ010000099.1:7066-8762 GCA_964451655.1 uncultured Mycobacteriaceae bacterium
GCCCCGCAGCCCGACCCGCACGTCCGCACACCCCTGGGAGTACGCATGACAACCTTGACCACGCTGCGCGCCGGCCTCGGCGCCGGCCCGCGCACCGTCACCGAGACCTGGCACGGGCCCGGCCGCCGCGACGGCACGATCGCCCCCGTCCCCGCCTCCGCGAACGCGGCGCACCCCACCGGCGCGCGGACCGCGTTCGAGCACTGGTATTTCGACGCGCTGCTCGACGACGGGCACATCATCGTCGGCATGCTCCAGTCCCGCGAACTGGTGGCCCGCAAGCCCGGCGTCGAATTGCACGTCTACTCGCCCGACGGAGCGCGCCGCGAGATCATCGCCCGCTACAGCGACGCGGACATCGATGTGGCGACCGATCGTTGCCGCGTGCGGATCGGCGCCAACACCGCCTCCGCCGAGTTCCCCGAGGACGGCGGGCCCCCGGTCCATCACCTGCACATGGCCGAGGAGGACATCGTCTTCGACCTGCGCTACGACGGTGAACTGCCCAGCTGGATGCCCGGGGACGGGCGCACCTCCTACCGCCGCGGCGGCCGGGACACCGGCGAGTTCTTCGCCTGGGTGGTCGGGGCGCCGCGGGCGCGGGTGTCCGGCACGGTGCGCCTCGGCGGCAAGACCCTGGCGGCGCGGGGAATCGGCTACCACGACCACAATTGGGGCGTCGCCGACATGAAGCGCGTGATCGACCGCTGGTACTGGGGGCGCCTCTACACCGACGACTACACGCTGGTCTACGCGAACGTGCTCACCCAGAAGGCGTACGGCGCGCACTGGGCCACGCCGCTGATGCTCGGGCGCGACGGCACGGTGATCCTGAGCTCCGGGGAGGTCCGACTCGAGACGGGCCCCGAACGCTTCCACCCCGTCGCCGGCCGCACCTACCCGGAATCGCTGCGCATGACCGTGCCCGGCCAGGTGGACCTGCTGCTCGAGGTCCAGGACATCGTCCACGCGCACGACTTCCTCGCCGACGTGCCGATCGTGCGGGCCGGCCCGGTCAAGGCCCTGGCCCGCACGGCGCTCGGCCGCCCCGGCTATTTCCGCTTCCGCAGCCGCTACACCCTGACGGTGAACGAGGGGGGCCGCGACGAGGTGCGCACGGGCACCACCCTGCACGAGATGGTGGCGCTGAAATGACGGCCGCCCACACCGCCGCCGCGCACCGGCCGCACGAACCGGAGTACCTGTCCGGGTTCGGCAACGAGCACCGCACCGAGGCGGTCACCGGCGCCCTTCCCGCGCACCAGAACTCCCCGCAGCAGGTGCCCTACGGGCTGTATCCGGAACAGCACAGCGGCACGGCCTTCACCCGTCCGCACAGCGAGAACCGGCGCAGCTGGACCTACCGGATCCGCCCGTCCGCCCAGCATCCGCCGTTCCGCCCGATCAGCCATCCGACCCTGTGCAGCACCGGCATCCCCGACGGGATCACCGACCCCAACCGGCTGCGGTGGGATCCGATGCCGCGCCCCGCGGGCGCCACCGATTTCCTCGACAGCCTGTTCACCCTGGCCGTCAACGGGGACGTCGTGGGCAACACCGGCATCGCGATCCACACCTACTACGCCACCGCCCCCATGCGGGATCGCTGCTTCGTCGACGCCGACGGCGAACTGCTCATCGTGCCGCAGGACGGGGCGCTGCTCGTGCACACCGAGTACGGCCTGCTGCACGTGGC
>CAYVJJ010000100.1:0-4584 GCA_964451655.1 uncultured Mycobacteriaceae bacterium
CAGGTCTTCCTCATGGACGAGCCGCTGTCGAACCTCGACGCCAAGCTGCGCGTGCAGACGCGCGCGCAGATCGCCGACCTGCAGCGGCGCCTTGCCACCACCATGGTCTACGTCACGCACGACCAGGTGGAGGCGATGACGATGGGCGACCGTGTCGCCGTTCTGCGCGACGGCGTCCTCCAGCAGTGCGCGCCCCCGCGCGAGCTGTACAACCGGCCGGTCAACGAGTTCGTGGCGGGCTTCATCGGCTCTCCGGCGATGAACCTGCTGCGGCTGCCGGTGGTCGAGGGCGGCCTGCGCCTCGGCGGCGCCGTCGTGCCCGTACCGCGGGAGGCCGCCGACCGGTCCGGCGGCGAGCTGGTCCTGGGCGTGCGGCCCGAACAGTTCGTCACCGTCGGCGCGGAGGGCGCGGGCGACCGCGTCACGGTGGAGCTCGCCGTCGACGTCGTCGAGGAGCTCGGCGCCGACGCCTACATGTACGGCAGGCTCGACGGCACGGGCCCGGTCGGCGCAGCCGGCACGGCGGCCGGGCACGCGGCGGGCGCCGGGGCCGGGGCGATCGCGGGGACCGGGGCCGCGGGGTCGCCGGATCAGCTGGTGGCGCGGGCCGACTGGCGCACTCCCCCCCGCCGCGGCGACCGGGTCACGCTGGCGTTCGATCCCGCGGAAGCGCATCTGTTCTCCGCCTCGGACGGGATCCGCGTGGGCTGATCCGCGCGCAGTCCCCGGCGGTGCGGCCCGGTTTCCCCCGCGCCGGTAAGTCATGTCACAGTTATCGGCGACAGTTGCGCGCAGACATGACATGCTTACGCCGACGGAATTCGGTTAGGGGAAAGGCGAACCATGCGTTCTTACATTCCACGGGCGGTCGTGGCGGTGACGGCTGCGGCCACCATCGCTCTCGCCGGCTGCTCCAGCGGTGACGACGGGGGAAGCTCGTCCGGCGGCGGTGAAGGCAGCGACGGGGGCGGCGGCATCAGCTTCGCCATGGGCTCCAACGACGCCGACAAGGTCAAGCCGCTGGTCGACAAGTGGAATCAGTCCCACCCCGACCAGCCGGTGGAGTTCAAGGAGCTGCCCGCGGAGGCCGACGGCCAGCACGACAAGCTCGTGCAGTCGCTCCAGGCCGGCAACGACGACTACGACGTGATGGCCCTGGACGTCACCTGGACCGCGGAGTTCGCCGCCCACGGCTGGATCGCCCCGCTCGAGGACGACCTGGCGCTGGACACCTCCCAGCTGCTGCCGGCCACCGTGGAGAGCGCCACCTACAACGGCAAGCTGTATGCGGGCCCGCAGAACACCAACGCGCAGCTGCTGTACTACCGCACCGACCTGGTGGACGCGGCCCCCGCGAACTGGGATGAGCTCACCTCCAGCTGCGGTAAGGCCGAGGAGGCGGGGGTGGACTGCATGGTCACCCAGCTGAAGAACTACGAGGGCCTGACCGTCAACGCCACCCAGTTCATCAACTCCTGGGGCGGATCCGTGGTCGGCCCGGACGGCAAGACGCCCACCGTCGACTCCCCCGAGGCCAAGGCCGGCCTGACGGCGCTGGTGGACGGCTACAAGAACGGCGTCATCGCGCAGCGGTCCAACGGCTTCGACGAGGAGGCCACCAACAACGCCTTCGTCAACGGCGAGGCGATGTACGCCACCAACTGGCCGTACATGTACGACAACGCCGATTCCGACGGGAGCGGCGACAAGCCCGCCTCGGCGGTGAAGGGCAAGTTCGCCGTCGCCCCGATCGTGGGCGAGAACGGTCCGGGCGCGTCCACGCTGGGCGGCTACAACCTGGCGATCAACGCGAACTCCAAGAACAAGTCCACGGCGCTGGAGTTCATCGAGTTCATGGAGAGCCCGGAGAGCCAGATGTCGTTCGCCGAGAACGCCTTCCCACCCGTGCTCGCCTCGATCTACGACGATCCGTCCGTGGTGGAGAAGTACCCCTACATGCCGGTGCTCAAGCAGGCGCTGGAGACGGCGGAGCCGCGCCCGGTGACCCCGTTCTACTCGGAGGTCAGCAAGGGCATCCGCGATAACGTCTACGCTGCCCTGACGGCGGGCAAGTCCGTCGACCAGGCTGTCACCGACATCACGACGGTGATCAAGAACGCAGGACAGTAGGCAGTCGCGATCATCCGGCGACGGATGATCCGGCAGAACGGGGACGACGAGGACGATGGCAGGATCTGCCGAGGCAGACGACGCCCGCACCGCGGCCGGAGTCAGTGACTCCGGCCGCGGTGGCCGTGGAGGTGTCGCGGTGGCGTCCCGGGACGCCGGTGCCGGAGACGGGACCGGCGGGCCGGGCGGGGGCCGGCGGACCGGGCGTGTCCGGGCGATGCTGGGGGGTTTCGACAAGCGGCTGATCTGGTTCGTCGGCCCCACGGTCGCGATCCTGGCCGCGATCATCGGGTATCCGGTGGTGCGCGCCGCCTACATGTCCTTCCAGCAGGACAAGGGCCTGGACCCGGACACGGGGATGTTCGTCGAGGGCGGCTTCGCCGGGTTCGACAACTACCGGATGTGGCTGCTGGGCGACTGCGGCAGCGGCGCATGGTCCTGCGTACCGGGCACCCTCGGGCACGACTTCTGGTCCAGCGTCGGGATCACCTTCTTCTTCGCGGTGATCACGGTCAGCATCGAGACCGTCCTGGGCATCTGGATGGCGACGGTCATGGGCCGCTCATTCCTCGGCCGCTCGCTGCTGCGCGCCGCGGTGCTCATCCCGTGGGCGATCCCCACCGCGGTCACCGCCAAGCTGTGGTCGTTCATCTTCGCGCCGGACGGTATCGCCAACCAGATCATCGGGCGCCCCATCGCCTGGACCACCGACCCGTGGGCGTCCCGGTTCGCGGTGATCATCGCTGATGTGTGGAAGACGACGCCGTTCATGGCGCTGCTGATCCTGGCCGGTCTGCAGATGATCCCCAACGAGCTCTATGAGGCCGCGCGCGTGGACGGGGCCAGCGCGTGGCAGCGCTTCACCCGCATCACGCTGCCCCTGGTCAAGCCCGCGCTGATGGTGGCAGTGCTCTTCCGCACGATGGACGCCCTGCGGCTCTACGACCTGCCGGCCATCCTCACCGGCGACTCCGGGGCCACCCCCACCACCACGATGTCCATCCTGGTGACCGCGGACATGCGTCAGGGCGATTTCCACAGCGCTTCCGCGTTGTCCACCCTGGTGTTCATCATCATCTTCGTCGTGGCGTTCATACTGGTGAAATTCCTGGGCGCCAATGCGGTGAGGACGCAGGACGACCAGCGCAAGGGGGCTGAACTGTGATGGCGGGACGGCACCGCACACCCGATGAGGAGGCCGCCGGCGCGGCGGGAGCCCCGCCACCCGCCGGGCCGGGCGGCGGTGTGGCGCTCGCGGAACGGCCCCGCGGCGGGGACGGTCAGGAAACGGCCACGCGCCGCCGGCCGTGGTGGCCGACGGCGCGCACCTACCTGGGTGTCGCGGTCATCCTGGTCTGGGGCCTGGCGCCGTTCTATTGGATGGTGATCGTCGCCTTCCGGGAACAGTCGCACACCTACGACACCACACCGTGGCCGACGCACCTGACCCTGCAGAACTTCGCCGACGCGCTGGACACCTCCAGCGGCAACAACTTCCTGGGCGCGATCGTCAACAGCCTCGTCATCGGCGCGGTGACCACGGTGATCGCGCTGCTGTTCGGGATCTTCACCGCCTACGCGCTGGCCCGCATCGAATTCCGCGGCAAGTTCCTGCTGACCGGAGTGATCCTGGGCGCCGCCATGTTCCCGCCGGTGGCGCTGGTGACGCCGCTGTTCCAGCTGTTCGGGAACCTCGGGTGGATCGGCCAGTACCAGGCGCTGATCATCCCGAACATCTCGTTCGTGCTGCCGCTGACCATCTACACGCTCACCTCGTTCCTGTCGGACTTGCCGTGGGAGCTCGAAGAGGCGGCGCGCGTGGACGGGGCCACCCGGCTGCAGGCGTTCCGCATGGTGCTGCTGCCGCTGGCCGCCCCGGCGCTGTTCACCACCGCGATCCTGGCGTTCATCTTCACCTGGAACGAGTACATGCTCTCGAGCCAGCTTTCGAACGAGGCGACGCGGCCGGTGACGGTGGCGATCGCCCTGTTCCACGGGCCCAACTCGTTCACCATCCCCTACGCGGCGATCATGGCGGCCGGCACGCTGGTCACCATTCCCCTGGTGATCATGGTGCTGGTGTTCCAGCGGCGGATCGTCTCCGGCCTCACTGCCGGCGGCGTGAAATCGTGACCGCCGGGGGGCGTGCCGGGACGCCGCAGTGCGTGGTGCTGCCGTGACGGGGCCGGACCGGCGGCTCTCCGAGGTCGAGAGGGAACGCCGGCGGCGGGCGCAGCGGCTGGAGGCTGTGCTCGGATTCCTGGGGTTCTTCGTGGTGGTGACCGTGATCGCCGCGGTGCGGGCCATTGCGATCGGCGAGCCCAGCATCCTGGCGTCCGTGATCCTGCTGGTGCTGCTGGCTTTCACCGGCTGGGCGCTCCGGGAACGGTTGCGGGTGTAGGCCGGCCCCTCGAGCTCCGGCGACCGGGAGCCGGGCGATCCCCGCCGCGCACC
>CAYVJJ010000100.1:4684-8654 GCA_964451655.1 uncultured Mycobacteriaceae bacterium
CCGCCGCGCACCCGTCTCACACCTGCTCACGGGTTATATCGGCGTGTCGTCGTAACGCGTGCGCGCGGCCGACTGCGGGCGCTGGCAGTGCGCGCGCGGACGACAGATCGGCGGGTGAGATGCAGATCGGCGCGCGGGGCCCAGCGCCGGCAGGCACCAGCGCCCCGGACGCCCGGTGCCCTCAGGCCCGATGCACGCGCACAGTCACCGGACCGGTGCCGTCGGCCCGCACGACCAGCTCCTGCGCGCCGGCGGCGGAGGTGATGGTCCCGCCGTCGATTTCGGCGGCGTATCCGCCGGGATAGTGGAGGCTGGAGACGGAGATCACTGTGTCGCCTGCGGGGCCCGGCTCCTGGGACCGGGCACCCGGCCGGAAGGTGTAGGTGAACGCCCCGGTCTGCGGGTCGAACCGCATGGACATCGGCGTGCCGGCGGTGGCCTGCGGGTACGTGCGCACCAGGTAGTGGCCGATCGGCGGCTGCGAGGCGGGGTCGGTGAACGGGTCCGGCTCGGTGTAGTCCGGGCCGCGGGTGGATCCGTAATGCCAGTACATCCACCCCACGAACCGCTCGTCGGCGTTGCGGAGGGTGTTCGGGAGTACGGCGGGGTCGGTGTCGCCGAACTCGGTGACCACGGTCGGAAGACCCGTACGCGCGGTGACGGCGTCGATGTTCGCCCACGTGTGGTCCTGCTGTGCCGGGCACAGCCGCGTGAGCCCCTCGGACTGGCCGAGGTAGATCGCGGTCTGACTGGGGATGCAGTAGTCGTGCGGGGCGAACACGATGCCCGGGTCCGTGACGGTCCGCCGCGCGCCCAGGAAGGAGGGCATCAGCTGGTTCCAGGTGACGTTCGGCTCCCAGAACACCGGAATGTCCGGGTTCTGCGCACGGACGGCCGCGGTGAGCTGCTCGAGCGCCGACTGGTACCGATCGTCGAACCGCGGGCATCCAGCCGGGAAGCAGGTAGGCGCGCTGGTGCCGGGCCACGGTTCGTTGAGCAGCTCGATGCCCATGGCCGATCCGTGCCCGCGCAGCGCTGCGGCCAGTGCGCCGAGGGCCTCGCCCAGCCGATCGAGGACACCGTGGTCGTTGTTCCACACCTCGTCCCACCCCAGATTCATGCTGGGCATCAGGTAGTAGAGGGGGAATCCGGGATTGGGTTCCCCCGGGAGCGGCCGGGATTCGAGGGCCCATCCGGGGAAGCCGTTGCCTCCCCAGATCGCGGCGAGCCCGTCCTGGTGGTCGTCGAGGAGGGTGCGGATGCCGTGCTCGGCGAGCATGTCGACGACCCCGACGACCCGGGCTATGTAGTCGTAATCGATCCGGTCCGGCTCGGGCATGAGCCCGGCGAACGACACGCCGAGCCGCACCGCGTTGAAGCCGTATCCGGCGAGGAGTTCGGCGTCGCGGGGGGTGACCGTGAGCCCGTCGCCCTGCACCACCAGCGGCCGCGCTCCCGGATGCCGGCCTCCCTTGTCGACGTTGTTGACACCGTGGACGAGGACGGTGCGCCCGTACCGGTCGATCAACCGTGTCCCGGCGGTGCGGATCGGCCCGACGGTGGTGCGGATCGGCCCGGCAGCCGGGTCGACGGGTTCTGCGGCCGCGGCGGGTACCGCGGCAGGTACCGCGGCGACGGCCATACCGACGGCGGTTGCCGCGATCAGCGCGGCCGCGGTGTTCACGGCGCGTCGCAGACGCGGTGCTCCGATCGCGGACCGTGCGGCCGCCGCGTATCGTGCTGCGGCGCTGCGGGTCCGTCGGTGCGGCGGACGGTGGGCGTCCATGTTCCTCCCCTGACGTGCGCGGCCGTTCCTCCCCTGGTGTGCGCGGCCGTTCCGTGGCGGGACGGCCGCGCGGAAGTCCCGTGAACATGGACAGTAGTCCAGAGTGATGTGCATCACGATAGAACGGGGAAATCCGGGAGAGCGCCGACCTCAGCGCCTCACCGGGAACGCGATCGGTCCGCGGTCACCGGTCGCGAACGACGCCCACGGTCCGCGTCTCGATCCAGCTGAGCCGCAGGGTCCGCTCCGCGATCAGCCATGCGCCGCCGGCTCTCCGGTACACGTCGTGGTAGGTCAGGTGCCAGGCGTGATCCACCAGCCGGTCGTCGGCGCCGGAGACATGGTGGGCGATGCAGGCGATCCGCCCCGTCGCTTCGGCGGCGACGTCCTCCCCGGCAGCGTCCTCCGACACAGTCGCGCCACCGGCGGCGAACAGCCGGCCCACCACCGCGTGCTGCGACGCGCGCAGGTCCCGCAGCCGCGCGAAATTCGCGACGATCGCCTGCCGGCCCCGCACCACGTCGGCCGATTCCATCTCGCGCGGCGGCCGTGGTTGGCGCAGGACCGCATCGTCGGTGAACAGCCGGCCCAGGGCGTCGAACTCGCGATCATCCACCAGGGCGGCGTACCGGTCGACGAGGTCGGCCAGTGCCGACCGGTCGGATGCCGACAGGGTCGTCATCGTGCGGGAGCGGGCTCGTCGGCGGCCGCGTCGGCCGGCGGCCGCAGGCCCAGCCGTTCCGCGCATGCGGACAACTCGTCGCATTGCTGCTGCAGGTCGGGGGTGCCGCTCCCGGCGAGCAGGATCCGCGACGCGCCGGCCTCCTCCAGCCGGGCCGCACGTTCCGGATCGATCTTCGTGACCGCATGGCCCAGAGTGAGCTCGACGGAGTCCGGGTCGCGGCCCGCGTCCTCTGCGGCGGTGCGCATCTCGGCGAGCGCAGCGTGCAGTTCCTCGCCGTGCAGGCCCAGCGGCTGGAATCCGTCGCCGCGGCGCCCGGCCCGGCGCGCTGCGGCCTTCGAGTGCCCGCCGATGTGAATGGGCACCCCCGCCGGACGCACCGGCTTGGGGTAGGACATGGCCCCGGAGAACCGGAAGAACCGCCCGTCGAATATCGCCCCTTCCGGGCCGGTGCCGGCCCACAGCGCCCGCATCGCGTCGATGGTCTCGTCGGTGCGCCGACCCCGCGTGGAGAAGTCCGCGCCGCACGCTTCGATCTCCTCGCGCATCCAGCCCACCCCCGCGCAGACACGCAGCCGGCCCCCGCACAGCCGGTCGAGCGTGGCGAGCTGTTTCGCGAGCGGGACGGGGTGGTGGTTCGGCAGGATCAGCACCCCCGTCGCGAGCCCGAGCGTGGTGGTGCACCCGGACAGGTGGGAGAGCAGGGCGAGCGGATCCGGGATGGGGCAGTCGTCGGCCAGCTCCATCCGGCCCGAGCGGGCATAGGGGTATTCGCTGGTGTAGCTGCTGACGACCACCGCGTGCTCCACGGCCACGATCGACTCGAAACCGCAGGCCTCGGCGTGCCGGGCGTAGCGGCCGATCCACTCGGGATCGGCGGCCCGCCCCGTCTCCGTGGGGACCATCACCGCATAGTGCATGCCCGGACGCTAGCCGTCCGTCGCCGGGCAGGGCCTCGGCCCGTTCCGGCCAGCGGGCCCGTGGGGCCCCGGACGCAGCCGCGCCGCCGACCGCCCGGCCGAACGCGATCCCGGGGTGGATGCGCACGAACCGTGCGGTCGGCGGCGAGGCTCCGGCCGGACGGGAGGCCTGGTCAGCCCTCCGCGCCGACGATGAAGGCCTCGAGCTCGTCGCGGGCGTGGGTGTCCTCCATCTGGACCGGCGGGGACTTCATCAGGTAGGCGGACGCCGGCAGGACGGGGCCGCCGATGCCGCGGTCCTTGGCGATCTTGGCCGCACGGACCGCGTCGATGATGATCCCGGCCGAGTTCGGGGAGTCCCACACCTCGAGCTTGTACTCGAGGTTCAGCGGGACGTCGCCGAACGCCCGGCCCTCGAGGCGCACGTACGCCCACTTGCGGTCGTCGAGCCAGCCGACGTAGTCCGACGGCCCGATGTGCACGTTCTCGTCGTCGACCTTGCCGGCGAGTGAACCGCTCAGGTTGCTGGTGACGGCCTGGGTCTTCGAGACCTTCTTGGACTCCAGGCGCTCGCGCTCGAGC
>CAYVJJ010000101.1:0-8607 GCA_964451655.1 uncultured Mycobacteriaceae bacterium
TGTCCGGGTTGAACAGGTGGTACTCGCCCTCGCGGCGCCACTGGTAGTCGCCGCCGACCTCGAGCTCGCGGTGCGCACGCTCGGTGGGCCGGTCGGAGAAGGCCAGCGCGTGCCGCCGCGCGACGTCGGCCGCGACCTGCTCGAGGCCGATGCCCCCGACGCGCGAGCTGGTGCCTGGGAAGTACTCGTCCACCAGCTCCGCGGACAGACCGACCGCGTCGAAGAGCTGGGCGCCGGTGTAGGAGGCGATGGTGGAGATGCCCATCTTGCTCATCACCTTCAGCACGCCCTTGCCCGCGGCCTTCACGTAGTTGGCCACCGCCTCCTGCAGGGTCAGGCCCTCCAGGTCGCCGCGCTGGTGGAGCTCGTCAATCGCCTCGAAGGCCATGTAGGGGTTGATCGCCGCGGCGCCGTACCCCACCAGCATCGCCATGTGGTGCACCTCGCGCGCATCGCCCGACTCGATGACCAGGCCGACCCGCGTGCGGCTGCGCTCGCGCACCAGATGATGGTGCACCGCCGCGGTGAGCAGCAGCGACGGGATGGGCGCCCAGTGCTCGTCGGACTCGCGGTCGGAGAGTACGACGATGCCGATGCCGTCGGCGATCGCGTCGGAGACCTGCCGGCGCACGTCCTCGAGCGCCCGGCGCAGCCCCTCGCCGCCGTCCTCCACCCGGTACAGACCGCGCACGATGACGCTGCGGAAGTCGGGGAAGCGCCCCCCTGCACCGCTGCCGTCGCCGTCCCCCACCGGGTCGTTGACGTGGATGAGCTTGGTGAACTCGTCGTTGTCGAGGATGGGGCTGGACAGCACGATGCGCCGCGTGGATTCGGGCGCCGCGTGCAGCAGGTCGCCCTCCGGACCGATACCCGTGGCCAGGCTGGTCACGAGTTGCTCGCGGATCGCGTCCAGCGGCGGGTTGGTGACCTGCGCGAACATCTGCGCGAAGTAGTCGAACAGCATCCGGGGGCGGTCCGAGAGCACGGCGATGGGGGTGTCGGTGCCCATCGAGCCGAGGGCCTCCGCGCCGCTCGCCGCCATGGGGCGGATCAGCCGGGAGATCTCCTCTTCGGTGTAGCCGAACACCTGGTGGCGCAGCACCACCCGCTCGTGCGGCATGTAGTGGTAGCGATGGTCGGGCAGGTCCGACAGGTGCGCGACGTTCTGCTCGATCCACTCACCGTAGGGGTGCTCGGCCGCCAGCTCCGCCTTGACCTCGTCGTCGCCGACGATGCGGCCCTCGGCCGTGTCCACCAGGAACATCCGGCCCGGCTGCAGGCGCATCCGCCGCACGACACGGGCCGGGTCGATGTCCAGCACGCCCACCTCGGACGCCATGACCACAAGGCCGTCGTCGGTCACCCAGATCCGGCTGGGGCGCAATCCGTTCCGGTCCAGCACCGCGCCGATGACGGTGCCGTCGGTGAACGCCACCGACGCCGGGCCGTCCCACGGCTCCATGAGCGCGGAGTGGTATTCGTAGAACGCCTTGCGGGCCGGGTCCATCGTCTCGTGGTGCTGCCACGCCTCGGGGATCATCATCAGCACCGCGTGCGGCAGGCTGCGCCCACCCAGGTGCAGCAGCTCGAGCACCTCGTCGAAGCGGGCCGTGTCCGAACCGCCGGGGGTGCAGGTGGGGAAGATGTCCGGGAGATCGCCGGGCCCCGCCCCCGGGCGGGCGAACACCGACGTGTCGATGAGCGTCTCGCGTGCCCGCATCCAGTTCTCGTTGCCGATCACGGTGTTGATCTCGCCGTTGTGCGCCACGGTGCGGAACGGGTGCGCCAGCGGCCACGACGGGAACGTGTTGGTGGAGAAGCGCGAATGCACCAGCCCCAGAGCGCTTTCCATCCGCGGATCGCGCAGGTCCGCGAAGAACTCCGGCAGCTGCGGGGTGGTGAGCATGCCCTTGTAGACCACGGTGCGCGAGGACAGGCTGGGGAAGTAGACCTCGTCGGCCGGCACGACCGCGTCGTCCGAGACGGCCTGCCCGGAGAACTCGGCCTCCACGCGCTTGCGCACCACGTAGGCGCGCCGCTCCAGCCCGAGCCCGGACAGCGGGCCGTCCTGGCCTCGGGCGGAGAGGAACACCTGGCGGAATGCGGGCATCGCCGAGCGCGCCATCGCACCGAGCTCCGACGGGTCGACGGGTACCTCACGCCAGCCGAGCACGTCCATGCCCTCCTCGGCGGCGATCGCATCGATACGCCGGACGGCGGCGTCGGCGCGGTCCTGTTCGGCGGGCAGGAACGCGATGCCGGTGGCGTACTCGCCGACCGGGGGCAGCGGGAAGCCCACCACCGCGCGCAGCAGCGCGTCCGGCACCTGGATGAGGATGCCGGCGCCGTCGCCGCTGGTGGTTTCGGCGCCCGCCGCACCGCGGTGCTCGAGGTTCGCGAGTGCGGTGAGGGCCTTGTCGACGATGCCCCGGCTGCGGCGGCCGTGCATGTCGACGACGAAGGCGACGCCGCACGCGTCGTGCTCGTTCGCCGGGTCGTACAGGCCGGTGCGGCCTGGCTGCAGTCTCATCGTCGGTCCCCTCTCGCTGCGTACAGAAATGCTGAATCCGCGTACTGGAAATGCCGAGTACCGGACTTCAGCGGGTCAGGTGATCGACGCGCGGGTTCGCCGAACCCGGCGGGCTGGTCTCCGGGGCACAACACCCGGGGACGGGGGACCTCACCTTGCGAAGAGAGAAAGAGAAGGCACACTCGTCCGGCCGCGCGCGAGGGAGAATTGCGCGCCGACCACCGACCCCACTGGGCGACGTTGACCAGTGTGCTGGCGATCCAGGAGAAGACCACGGGGAAGCGAGGCGGAAAACGCACGCTTCCACGCGCACCTCACGGGAAAGCCATGATCATTCTAGCAGCAGCGATGCCGGGCGACGCAATTCGCAGCCGGGCGGTTACCTTTACGGGGTCTCGGAGGATCGCGTTCGGAGCGAGACGGGCGGAAGCGGCGGTTGACCCCCTGGGGGGTCAGACAGACGACTGGCCGTAGCGAGTACTCAGCTACGGCCAGTGTGCGTGCGGTCGTCGGCACCCGCCTCCCCCGTACGGGCCGATTTCCTGCCGCCCAATCTAAGCGCCGCCGCGCCGCTCCTGGACGACGGTCCTACTGACCGGGAGTCCGTTCAGCCGGTGACGGCCGCTCCGGTACCGCGCCTGCGTCCTTCAGCGCCGACAGCAACTCGACGGCCACGGCACGGCCCGCCCGGTTCGCGCCGATGGTGCTGGCGGACGGGCCGTAGCCGATCAGATGCAGCCGCGGCCGACCCTGCACCTGCGTGGCGAGCCGGCCCGTCATCGCAATCCCGCCTCCGGGGCCGCGCAGCCGCAGCGGCGCAAGGTGGTCGAGCGCGCTGCGGAAGCCGGTGGCCCACACGATCACGTCGGCGGGCACCTCGCCGTCGGGTTCCCCTCCGGCGCCGTCCCACCGCACACCGTGCGCGGTGATCGAGGTGAACATGGGGTGCCGTTCCAGCGCCCCGCGGCGCTGCGCGTCCCGGTAGCGGGGGTTCCACGGGATGCCGGTCACGGAGACGACCGAGCCGGGCGGCAGCCCGCGGCGCACCCGGTCCTCCACCCGGGCCACGGCGCGGCGCCCCTCGTCCGGGGTGAACGGCTCCTCCGAGAACCGCGGCGGGGTGCGGGTGACCCAGAGGGTGTCCGCCACCTGCGAGACCTCGGAGACGATGTCCACCGCGGAGATCCCGCCGCCGACGATCACCACGCGCCGGCCTGCCAATTCGCCGGGGCCGTCGTAGTCGCGCGTGTGCATCTGGCGCCCGCCGAACAACTCGGCACCGGGATAGCGCGGGATGAACGGGTGCTCCCACGTGCCGGTGGCGTTGACCAGTCCCCGCGCGCGGATGACCACGGCACCCTCGGGACCGTCGGCCTCGATCCGGAAGGGGTCGCCGTCGCCGACGCAGCGCACCCGCACCGGCCGGTGTACCGCGATCCCTTGCGCCCGCTCGTATTCCCCGAAGTATCGGGGTACCGCCTCCGCCGCCCGCACCGCGGACGGGTCCTCGTCCCGGCCCAGCACGTCCGTGAAGGCCATGCCGGGCAGATCGTGCACGCCGTTGACCGTGCTGAGCGTGAGCCCGGGCCACCGCTTGCGCCACGCCCCTCCCGGGCCCGGGTAGGCGTCGCACACCGCCAACCGCGCGCGCGGCAGCCCCCGCCGGAGCAGGTGGTGCGCCGCCGACAGGCCCGCTTGCCCGGCGCCGATCACCGCCACCTCGGCGTGCAGCTCCTCGGAGGAACCTGCTGCGGGGGAGGAACCTGCTGCGGGGGCGGAACTCATTGCGGGACCGTCCACCCGGTCAAATGTACATCGCAGGATCGATGTATCCGGTGGGGTCGACCAGCGGCTCGTGCTGGGCGGGCTTGCGCGGCCGGGACTGCGCCGGAATGCCCACCACGATGGAGTCGGCGGGCGCGTCGCGGGTGACCACGGCGTTGGCGCCCACCGCGCTGTCCGCTCCGATGGTCACCGGTCCCAGGATCTTCGCGCCGGCCCCCACCGTGACGCGGTCGCCCAGCGTCGGGTGCCGTTTGACGCGGTCGAGAGCCACCCCGCCGAGGGTCACTCCGTGGTACAGCATCACGTCGTCGCCGATCTCCGCGGTCTCTCCGATGACGACGCCCATCCCGTGGTCGATGAAGAACCGGCGTCCGATGACGGCGCCCGGATGGATTTCGATGCCGGTGAGGCCGCGGACGATCTGCGCGAACACGCGTGCGGGTCCGCGCAGAGCCCGCCGCCGCCACATCCGGTGCGCCAGCCGGTGCGCCCAGATCGCGTGCAGGCCCGAGTAGACCAGCGCGTTCTCGACGTCACCCCGTGCGGCCGGGTCGTGCGCACGGGCCGCGGCCAGGTCCTCACGGAGCGTCCCCAGCAGGCCCGGGGACGACGCCGAGGACGATGTGAGGGCCTGCGCTGACTGCAGGTGCTCCGCCACCGCCGTCACTCCCGGATGTGGTCGAACAGCGGGGTGGAGAAGTACCGCTCGCCGAAGTCGGGCACCACCACGACGATGAGCTTGCCGGCGTTCTCGGGGCGCTTGGCCAGCTCCAGAGCCGCCCACACGTTGGCGCCCGCGGAGATCCCGCCCAGGATGCCCTCCTGCGTGGCCAGCTCCCGGGACACGCGGACCGAATCGTCGAACCCGGCGTCGATGATCTCGTCGTACACCTCGCGGTCGAGCACCTCGGGCACGAAGTTCGCCCCGAGCCCCTGGATCTTGTGCGGCCCGGGATCGCCGCCGGTGAGGATCGCCGAATCCGCCGGCTCCACACCCACCACCTGCACCTCGGGCTTGCGGCGCTTGAGGTTGCGGCCCACGCCGGTGAGCGTGCCGCCCGTGCCGATGCCCGCGACGAAGATGTCGATGTCTCCGCCGGTGTCGGCCCAGACCTCCTCGCCGGTGGTCTCGTCGTGGATGCGCGGGTTGGCCGGGTTCTCGAACTGCCGGGCCAGGATCGCGTTGTCCGTGGACTCCACGATCTCCTGCGCCTTCTCGACGGCGCCCTTCATGCCCTCCGCACCGGGGGTGAAGACGATCTCGGCGCCGAACGCGCGCAGCATCATGCGGCGCTCCGTGGACATCGTGTCCGGCATCGTCAGGATCACCCGGTAACCGCGTGCAGCACCCACCATCGCCAGCGCGATGCCGGTGTTCCCGCTCGTGCCCTCCACGATGGTGCCGCCGGGCCGAAGCTCACCGGCCTGTTCGGCGGCGTCGACGATCGCGACGCCGATACGGTCCTTGACGCTGCTGGCCGGGTTGTAGAACTCGAGTTTGGCGGCGACGGTCGCGCCGGCCCCCTCGGTGAGGCGGTTGAGCCGTACCAGCGGAGTGCCGCCGATGAGTTCAGAGACGTTGCCGTAGATCCTGCTCATGTCGAATCCTCTCGTGGGTGGCCTGGCGTCGCATGCGGAAAAGGGGTCCTGTTGAGGTCAACCCGCCCCGGCGCGGGATCCTTCCCGGGGCGGGCGCCGGGCCGGCCGGCTCATGCGTCGCCCCGCACCACCGCAGGCAGGGACCGGTGCGCGTCCCCGCCGTGTTCCCGCAGGAACCGGCGGCCGAGGCGCTGGCGCTCGACCTTCTGCCAGAGGTCGGCGAAGTCCGCCAGCCACCGCCCCAGCCCCAGGGCCGCACCGGTACCGTCGTCGCCGTCGCAGCGGCGCAGTCCGTCGGGATGCGCCGGGTCGGGGACCCGCGGCCAGTCCGGGGCCACCAGCGAGCGGCCCGAGGCGCGCAGCTCGGCGTCGAACGCCTCCTGCAGTGCGTCGATCTCCTCACGCACCGCCCGCACCGTCGCCGCAGCATCGACGAATCCCGCGATCGTCCGTCCCCCGATCGCGTCGCCGTCCGGCCCGGTCAGCGCCTGCTCCCCCGCCGCGGTCGCCAGCACCCGCCGCCCGGCCAGCAGCGACCGGATCCGTTCGCCGTCGTCGCCGGCATCCAGCAGCCAGGCACCGCACGGGCGCGCCAGCCCGTTGTCCGGCCCCACGTCGATGTGCCAGACCGCGACCGCGCCGCCGTCGTCCCCCGGCGCGTCGACGACGGCCACGGTGTCGCGCAGTACGCGTGTGAGGTGGGGGTCCGCGTCGTCGCCCGTCGCCGCTGTGTCCGTGCCGCCCCGGATCGTGCTCATCGACTGCCCCGCATCGTGGTCATGCCTGAATCGTATCGGCGCGGGCGGCCCCGGCCCACGTCCTGCGCCTGACCGGCGCGGTCATCCGGGGGCGGTGCCGCCGTCGCTGTGCGGACGTCCGCGCTGCCGGCGGTGCGCATAGTGCCGGCGCCGCAGGTCGATGCCCGCCAGGGCGGGGGTCCGTCCCCAGCGGGCGTCGATCCGTGGCCCCAGTTCGACGCTCAGCCGGCGCACCTGCCGGATCTCCCGGCGCGCCACCGGTGCCAGCAACGGACCGAACACGACCCCGGCCGCCAGCGCGACCGCCGTGCCCGCCGCGATGATCAGAGTGCCCACCGCCTCCGTGCCGTGCCCGTCGACCAGGGTCACGAATCCGCGGTACAACGTCACCCCCGGCACCAGCGGCACGATCCCGGACATCACGATCACCAGCGGCGGTATGCGGAACCGCTGCGCGCCGACCGCCCCCGCCAGGCCGATGGCCGTGGCGGCGACGAACGCCGACGCCACGTTGCCGGCGTGCAGATGCATCATCCCGAAGTAGATCACCGCGCCCAGGGCCCCCGCCGCTCCCGCGGCAGCCGCCGCACGGACCGGAGCGTAACTGGACACGGCGGCCGCCGCGGCGCCCACTGCACCGGCGGTGACCTTCACCGGCGCACTGAGCCACCCCGCCACCGTTTCGGGGCTGACGGACGCGTCGACATGGAAGACGGCGCCGATACGGAGTGCGGCGCCGATCCCCACGAAGATCCCCACCATCGACAGCAGGATCTCCAGGATGCGCCCGACCGAGGTCAGGTGGAACCCGGTGATGGCGTCCTGCACCGAGGACACGATCGCCATCCCCGACATCAGCGCCACGATGTTCGCGGCCACCACCAGCGACGGGTTCGATCCGTCGGGCAGCCTGCCCAGCGCGTCGAGCGAGAGCGTGACCCCCGTCGCCACCAGCCCCGCGACGGCCTGCTGGAACAGCATCGGGATGCCCCGCCGGTTGAGCAACCTGCCGATCCGGTCGATGAGCGAGGTCGTGACGGCCGCGATCACCGCGACGATCGGCCCCGCCCCGAGCAGCACAGAGAAGCTGGCGGCCATGACGCCCAGCGCGACCGTCGACACCCACCGGGGGTACGGGTGCGGAACGGTCTCGAGCCCGTCGATCTGCGCGTGCACCCACGCGAGGTCCGGCCGTTCGTCCGCCACCTGCTGCGCCAGCTGCAGCGTCTCGTGCAGGCGCGTGTAGTCGAGCGAGCGCCCCTGGACACGCCACATCGCGGTCAGGGGCGCGCCCTCCACCCCGCGGGGTACCGACACGATGATCGTCGACGCCGTCACGTCCAGTTGCGTCGTCCTCAGCCCGTACGAGGCGGTGATCGCGGACATCGTCGCGGTCACGTCGGCCGTGCCCGAGTTACTCGACAGCAGCAGCGATCCGATGCGCAGTGCCACGTCCAGGACCTGCCGGACGTAGTCGCGGTCGTGTGTCCCGCGTGGATGCGCCGAGCCGGTCACCGCCGCCCCCGGGTGCGCGTCAGTGCGCGAAGTGCCGGCCGGTGGATTTGATCTGCACCCCCTGCTCGAGCCGTGCGCACACGGTGCGCAGGTCGTCGACCATCCGCGCGGCGAGGTCGCGGCTGAAGCCTTCGCGCACCACCACCCGCAGGACGGCCACGTCCTCGGCGCCCTCGGGCATCGTGTAGGCGGGGACCTGCCAGCCCATGGACCGCAGCTCATGGGAGACGTCGAACACCGAGTAACCGTCGGCGGAGTCCCGCTCGAAGGCCAGCACCGGGATCGCGCTGCCGTCGCTGACCAGGCGCAGCCCGTCGATCTGCTGGACCTGCGTGCCGATCCACACCGCCGTGTCGCGCAGGGTTTCCATGATCGCCTGGTAGCCCTCGCGGCCGAGCCGGATGAAGTTGTAGTACTGGC